>JALFGN010000052.1 GCA_022777285.1 Blautia sp. | reverse complement strand
AGTTTTGTTTTACGAGTGGAAGGTCTCGAACACTCGATTCATTTAACGCCGGGAATCGGCGGCAAGCCCCATAAGACCTTATTTTTTTGGGTTCTTGCAACGGGATTTAGTATAACATAAAGCATAAGTAAAATCAAGTCTTCAATATAACACTTCTGGCAGCACCAAATTTATTCCTTTTCTCCAACTACGAATCTCATAATGCCTGAAAGCGCAGCAAATAATACACCTGCAACCGGCCAGATTATCCATGTAAAATCCCAACGCATAGTCCAGAAACTCCATCCAAGATAAATGGCTGTGATCAGACACCAGTATGCACCGGAAAAAGCATCTAATTTTCCTTTCACACGTTTTTCTTCTTTGCTGAATTCTCCCTCCTGAAGCAAGGTATCATAACTGCTTTTTACTATACTTACACGAATCATCCTATTAACACCAACAGCAATCAATAACAGCAGCAACGCAACAAAGGCACCGCAAATATAATCCGGTGCTTCCATGGCACCCGCAACAATAAGAGGCAGCACGGAAAGAATGCAGAGGACAACTCCAATTGCAATTCCTCTCGTGAAGATCGGTTCATAGAAACGACTTTTTTCCCTGACCATTCCGGAAACACCATATTCTGTCTCAAAATTCTCTTTTTCCAGATGTTCCATATGACTTTCTCTGATGCCACAAGTGATAAACAGGAATACTGCAGCAGCAATCATTCCAAATAAAAATATACAACCTACACCTGCCGCCAGCCCTTCTGTAATGTGAAATACATGATCTTCCGCCATAGTTCCCAAAATAATCAGAAGCACCGGACTGAGAATACACATAGCTGTGGCATTCGCTATCGTTGGAGCTCCCTTTCTTTTCATATCCAGGAAACGATTTGCTTCCTCCATCGATACTCTTCGGATTGGCTTATTTTCCTCTGAGGGTTCACTTATGTACACAGAAACTTCTTCCTGCACCACTTCATCTCTCAAAAGGTAATCGGTGCTTACCCCAAACAATTCAGCCAATTGAAGAACTCTCTGTAGGTCAGGTATTGTCCCTGCACTCTCCCATTTTGAGACCGCCTGTCTGGACACTCCTAATTTCTCTGCAAGTTCTTCCTGTGACCATCCATTCTTTTTTCTTTCTTCTGTAATCTTGTCTGCCAGGATCATTTTCTCTTCCTCCGTATCTGTTTTTTTGTTTTCATAAACAAAGTATAGACATTTTTCCGGTTGCAGACCACCATGTCAGGCTGTCAATTTGTCAAATAGCTGTTGCTTCTGACAAAAAGTCCCGTAAGAGACTCGAAAGGAACTTATAAGATTGCCAGCAAAAACGTACCGGCTACAATACCCCCCAAACCGATAGCTGCTTTCTTCGTTAGTTTTTCATGAAATACGATCCAGGAAAATGCAATTGTAATAAGAATACTCAACTTGTCAATCGGCACAATAACACTTGCAGGCCCCTCTTGCAGTGCCCGATAATAACACATCCAGGAAACTCCTGTCGCGAGCCCGGACGTTACTATAAATCCCATTTCTTTTTTCTCGATTTTTTTCATCTGATGGTATTTTCCGGTAACAAACACCATCATCCATGCCATCAGAAGTACAATGGTAGTACGGATGGCTGTTCCCAGATTGGAATCCACTCCCTCAATTCCAACCTTTCCCAAAATTGCTGTAAGGCTGGCAAACACCGCCGATAATAGTGCATAAATCATCCATTCCTTACTGTTTTCTTTCTTTTCCTCTGGCTTATCCTCTTTTTTCGTAATCATCAGCATCGTTCCCATACCAATCAAAACGACAGACACGCTTTTCCCAAAGCTTAATCCCTCATGGAGAAAAATCAATGCCAACACAATTGTCAGGATTGTACTTGACTTGTCAATCGGCACGACTTTATTAATATCCCCTTTCTGCAGTGCATGAAAATAGCATAACCAGGAGGCTCCTGTAGCCACCCCTGACAATACCAGAAACAGTAATGTTTTCCCGCTGATCTGTGTAATTCCCGCTCCGGTTCCCGTAATCAGTACCATAAGCCAGGAAAATGCCAATACCACAACCGTACGCAAGGCTGTTGCAACATCGGAATCTGTTTTTCTGATTCCACATTTCGCCAGAATCGCTGTGATGCCTGCGAAAAAAGAAGAACCAATTGCATAGAACACCCACATTTCCTTCATTCCCCCTATTTTTTCAACTCAGTATCTGATTCCTTTGCTTTACTCTTTTTTTATAATTATCCAAATGAAGCACGCATTCTGTAAATCTAACGGTACTGCTCTTCTGTATACTTTTGTATCTATCGCTGCCCGTGCCTTTGGAAAATACTTCGGGGCAAAAATAGGAGCAACACTTACCCATATGCCCAATAGGGGATAATTGCTGCGGCCGCTGTGATCAACGATTTTATAGCCGTCATTGCTGCCAAAAAGAGATTCGAACTGGCTGGAGAAATAAAACAGAAAGAAAAACTGCAAGGTGTCTCTACCTAAATACATCCTGAAGTGTCCGAATTACTTCTTTCATATCAATTGGTTTTGACAGGAAACCGTTCATGCCGCAATTAAGTGCTGCTTTACGATCCTCGTCAAAAGCATTGGCTGTCATTGCCAAAATAGGAATCGAAGCAAGTTCCGGTTCTTCCAGTTTCCGAATCATCCTGGTGGCCTCGTAACCATCCATGACCGGCATCTGAATATCCATAAGAATCAGATCATAGTCTCCAGGCCTGGAGGCAGCAACTTTCTCTACAGCCTCTGCACCGTTTTCTGCAATGTCAATCATGAAACCATATTCACCCAGAATTTCCAGTGCAATCTCACGATTCAGTTCGTTATCTTCAGCAAGCAATACATGTTTTTCCGTAAAATCAACGGTTTCATGAAGAGCAGGCAATACCGTTTCTTCTTTGGCCTCCCTTTGACCCAGAGCAACCAACAACGTTTCCCGAAGATCGGACATAAACATCGGTTTTGAACAGAAGGCTGTCACACCGGCAGCCTTTGCCTCCGCTTCAATGTCTGTCCAGTCGTAGGCAGTAAGAATAATGATCGGCGTATCATCTCCCAGTGCACGGATCTGGCGGGTAACTTCGATGCCATTCATATCAGGCAAACGCCAATCAATGATATAAGCATGGAAGGCATCATTAATCTCAAAGGCCTGTTTTGCACGAAGTACAGCTTCCTTGCCGGATAATGTCCACTCGGAACGCATCCCTACTGCAATCAGCATCTTTGTCACACTGTCACAGGTGTTGAAATCGTCATCTGCCACCAGAGCTTTCAGCCCCTCCAATTCCTTAATCTTTTTGATACTGCGGCGTTCAGACTGTAAGCGGAATGTCAGATGAATTACAAACTCTGTGCCCTTGCCCTGCTCTGTATGTACCTCAATTGTTCCTCCCATCATATCAATGATATTCTTAGAGATTGCCATACCAAGACCGGTACCTTGTATTTTACTGACGGTAGAAGTACGCTCTCGTTCAAATGGTTCGAATATGCGTGCTACAAACTCCGGACTCATACCGATGCCGGTGTCCCTGACACTGATCTCATACATTCCCTTGCCTTCCGGTGCATTCGGAAGCTGTGTTACACGAACAGAAATCGCCCCGCATGGCGGAGTAAATTTGATCGCATTGGACAATAGATTCAGCAAAACCTGATTCAATCGGGTCTTATCGCAAAATACATCCTCATCTGTCACATCTAAAATATCCATAAACAGATCCAACTGTTTTGCATGGATCTGACCTCCGATAATCGTCTTGATGTCGTGAAAAATATCGGAAAGGTTTGCCCTCTGCTCCTCGAGATGAATTTTACCATTTTCAATACGGCTCATGTCCAGTACATCGTTAATCAAAGAGAGCAGATGATTACCGGAAGACAGAATTTTGGCCAAATAGTCCTTTACCTTCTCCGTATTGGTGACATTCGCTGCTGCTAAGGTAGTAAAACCAATAATGGCATTCATAGGCGTGCGAATATCGTGAGACATACTGGAGAGAAAAGCACTTTTTGCCCGGCTTGCATTCTCAGCTGTCTGGACAGCTGCTATTAATGCTTGGTTCATCTTTCTGTCTTCCGTACGGTCAGACATGTCTACAATATATTTTTGCTCTCCCTGGATATCACTGCAAAACGCAATGACATGAAACACACGTACTTCGCCATTTTTCTGGTGGATATACTCTCTGTCCCACTCCATCTGCTTGCCAGGCTGCAGCGATTTCAAAAGCTCCTGATCAATAACAGGAACTTCGCCTGTCTCCGCCCGTGCGATGGTTCGTATATCTCCCATTACTTCCGTTTCTGAAAAACCCAACAGTTTCTCAATGTTAGGACTGACATATTCCACCTGTAGATTCTCAGCATGCAGCATCAGGAAAACATCATCCACATTACCGGACAACTTGGAGAACAATTCTTCACGGGAAATCAGAGCATTGTCCATCCATTTCAGTTTATGTCGGCTCCGCCGGACAACCACCAGAATAATAATCAGAGCCAAACCAACCACAACAACCGAAACCACTAATATGGTTATGGATTGCAGTTTGTTCATATTGACATTTACCACATTCGCCGGAACCAGACCGACGATCGTCCAGTTCTGAAAATCTGCCGGTTCATACAGGATATAATAAGATTCCTCTTCCAACTCCACCAGCATTGCACCGGTTTCACCTTTCTGAAACGCTACCTGTACCTCATCAAGCATTTCCTCGGTCACATTATCACATTCATCCAGAAAAGCAAATATATTATGGATGCTCCTTATATTTTCATGGGAGTTATCCAGAACAATACGTCCGTCGTTCAAAACCGCATAGATTCCTGCCTTCCCGTCAAAGGAGGTCGTTTTCAGTGCTTTCACAAAATCAGAATTGTTGTAGGTAATCGCAATGGCCTCGTACGCAAATCCACGATAGCTGCCCAGTTCTGTCGGAATGGCAAACACCATGATCTCCGGCTGATCCGGAACAACCGAATTAGCAACAATGGACTGATGATCCAGAATCAGCTCCGACAGTTTCTGTCTGAGATCCAGATACCCTGTATTTCCATCCAGTGTAATATACTCTGCATCACGGGAAATAAAATAAAAATCTGTAAAATGACTTTGCTTTTGCGCGCGTTCTACATACTCCACAATCTTCGCCTCACTGCCCACGCTTTCCAGATAAGGAACCCATATCTCCATCTGATTCCATTTGTCGGCAACCTGATTGTACAGATTAATGTTTGACTGATGAAGTACTTCTGTCAGGTGGGCTGTGCTTTCCGCATATATTGTATCGGAAACAAAGACATAATATTCCCTTATGCCCCAAACGATACTGACCATACATAAGAATGTAAGCAACAGGACTGCCAATTTCTTTTTCACAACACCACCTCCTCTTTCCTCATAATTTACCATAAACTTACATACTCGAAAATATCATTTTCGTTTCTTATTTACCCTGACGAATGGTTACATACTCCGTAGGTTCCAGGAACTGCTGTGTTTTTATCAAAGCTTCCTGAATACATTCCTGACTCGTAAAATCATTTACAATATAATCTTCTCTCTTGGTTTTCAAATCTTCCGGCATTGGGCAGTTGCAGAAGGTCGGGTGTTCCAGATAGGTATCCGCACCTACCAGCAGCACCGTGTATACGGCATTGTCATCCAACGGTTCCCCATTCAATGTAATCTCACCCAAGGTGAACTTTCCACGCTCTGTTTCTGTTACAGTATATTCCAATCCACTGGTAACCGGCATCTGATTCCGGTGATGGATTGGGTTCGAGCCATCTTCTTTTACATTTACCAGCCAGTCCATGATACGGCGTACTTCTTCTCCGGTGTACTCACCGCGATAGAGTGCATTCCGAAAGGTCATAATCCACTTCACCTGCTGCATGGTATAATCTCCGACAAAAATAGGTGAACTTGCCACACTGGCATAACCAATAGCAATCTGCTCGTTATTTACCGCCCGAATGGTGTTCATTAAAGAAGAAGCTGCAGGACTTCCGTGCTCACCAAAGTCATTGGAATAAGCAGTCTCCTGGGTAAACAGCACTTCTTCCGCCTCCGGATTCTTGTAATCGATAATTTGGGCATTAAAATCCTCGTATGCTCCCTTGGCATCATACTCGCCTGTCATCATCTTATGCCCTACATCCTGAGAAATCCCAAAGATCTCGGTAGATGCCAGACGCACATAAAGGTGATTGCTGTCAATGCAGTCCTTTACATACTCAAGTGCTCTGGTGGATTCAATATTCACTTCCTTATTGTAAGACAAAACAGAAGTGCCCGCAGCAACATGCTTCTGACCTTCCTCACTGAAAACTGCCATAAGAACATCCATTACGGCTTTCTTCTTGGCCTCATCCTGTTCTACCTGCTTGGAAACTGCCAACTGGCACATCGGATAGGTAAGAACCCAGTTATCCTTAGATTCTTCTCCAAAATAAGGAAGAATGACGCTGTTAAGTCCTCTTTCATCGCGGATCTGATCTGCCATAGCTGCGGTGGCACGGATCATCGCAGTCTTGCCCTCAAAATATGGCTGACTCGTTTTGGTAAATTGCAGTTCCTCATCACCAGGCTGAAAACGGACATCCTTTAAGAATTGCTCATATTTTTCAAAGACTTTTGGCCAGACAACCGCATCCAGGCTGACCTGATTGTCTTCCGTTTCACTTTCATAATCCATACGCCATGTCGTTCCCTCCAGACTCATCAGTTCCGGAATAGCACAGCCCTGCATGGTTTCCAGACAGGTATAATCATAAAACCAGTCTGTCTGGAATCCTTTGATGCCCAACTCTTCGAAAGCATCAATAGCTGCTATAAATTCAGAATAATTGGTTGGCAGAGGAATGTCATATTGCTCGAACATCTCCTTATTGGCCATGATACCGTCCACCTCGGCACACATAGGAAGCCAGCGGATGGCGCCGCTGTTTTCACGGTTAACATCCAGATAGCTGCTGTAGAAAGTACCTGCTACCTCTGATGTGCTCAGATCCATCAGACAATCTGCCAAAGAAGCGGCATCATTCAGAGAGAATCGACGACAAGTGATAATATCCGGCATCTCCTCTCCCCGTGCAAGCAGATCCTTGTAATAGTCCATGGTGTTATAGCTCTGGACAAACGTAAACTCAATGTCTGGGAACTTCTGCTCCAGCCAGGGAGTCAGTTCCTTAAACATAGATCTGTCCCACATGTACATACTGATGGAAATTTTTCCATCTTTCTCCGTCTTTCCGGCACTTTCTTTCTGGCCTGCACAGCCGGTAAGCCCGGCAAGCATAGCTGCTGCTACAGCAAATACTGGCAGCACCCGGATCAGTCTTCTCTTTTTCATCCTCTTTCTCCTTCGCATTTTGCTCATTATAAAATTCCAAATCGCCTGTTCCTGACTAGTTTTACTGGTTTGATTTCCGGTAATTTTACTCATGCCCCACCTCCCGTTTTTACTACATTTTGGTTAAAAAAAGATACTACAGCAGTGTGCTGCAGTATCCCCTGTTTCTTTCTATCTACTTTTATTAACCTTTCACTGCTGTGAACCACATCGGCACGATATATTTCTGGTATTTTTTGTATAGTATAACAAACTCCCATACAAAAGGCAAGAATCATCTTTTCTTACTCTTCTAAAAAACTCCTCTTGTTTTTGATATCTTTCCTTTTATTTAAGCAGTGCATTTTCCAAATCAGACAGCATGATTCCCAAAGCTGTTATTCCACCTTCAGCAGTATACCAAACATTGGAATGCTCCAGAACAACAACATTTCCGTTTTTGGCAGCCTCTGTCTGATTGATCAACTCATTATCAAGAACCTCAGCTGCCAGTTGTGCACCATTCGTGCCGATTGCGGCATCCCGGTCCATAGCGAAAATATAATCCGAATTTTTATCCAAAACAAATTCGAAAGATGCTTCGTTTCCATGTGCTGAAGTATCTATATCAGCATCTACCCCAACATTTTCAAAGCCGATTTCATTTCCAATGATAGAGCATCTGCCATCATTTCCAAGCAAACCAAATCCTCCGGCATTCACCATACCAACAATAGCCGTCTTTCCCTCTGCGAAGGTTTTCAAAGCGTCAATGCGATCATTATAATCATTCACAAGCGCATCAACCTTATCTTCGACACCAAATAAAGCTGCAATGTTTTTCGCATTCATCTCTGTACTTTCAACCACACCCTTTTCCGTATCGGTATAAACCATATAAACAGGTGCAATTTTTACAAGTTCTTCATATATTGCAGACATACGGCCACCAATGAAGATCACATCCGGATCACTCTCCATAACAGCCTCCATATCTGCCTCTTTGACATTACCAAGATTCAGAAGGCTGTCATCATTTACATAGCCCTGAAGATAATCAATGGAGGAACCTTTGGAAACACCAACGATCCAATCCCCATATCCAATGTTGTCCAGAATATCCATTGCCCCAAGATCCATAACAGCCAATCGCTTAGGATTGTATGGAAACTCAACTTCTACCGTTTCACCTGCACCATTACGGTTAGTTAAGGCAATGGTTTCAGGTACTTCTGTTTCAGATGTCTCGTTTTCGGAAACAGAGGTTACAGAAGAGCCGGCATCCGTGTCCGTTGTTTTGTTATCTGCCTTACTGCCGCAGGCTGCAAGAGAAAGCACCATTGCTCCAGTCAACACAATAGAAAGAATTTTACGCATATTATTTTTTCTCCTTTAAGTTTAATAATAAATTGAAAGGGGTTTTCCCTCAATTTTCATGATTTCAAAGTCCAACTGATAGATTTCAGACAGGTTTTCTTTCGTAATAACTTCATCCACAGTACCGAATTTAGCGATTTTACCATTTACAAATGCACAGATATAATCAGAATAAAATGCGGCATAATTAATTTCGTGAAGTACAAGGATTACTGTTTTACCCAACTCATCGCAAAGTCTCCTTACAATTTTCATCATGTTTGTTGCATGGTAAATGTCCAGATTATTTGTGGGTTCATCCAAAAGAACATATTCCGTGTCCTGTGCAATTACCATAGCAATATATGCTCTCTGACGCTGACCGCCGGACAGTTCATCAATAAACTGATCCTGCATATCTGTCAGTTCCATATAAGAAATTGCCTGGGAAACGATTTTCTCATCTTCCTTGGTCAAATGACTGCCCGAATACGGGAAACGTCCGAAATTTACCAGTTCCCGAACTGTCAGCTTCATCTGGACATTGTTGCTCTGTGTCAGAATGGCCAGCTGCTTCGCCAGCTCCCGCCCTTTCCATTGATGGATTGGTTTTCCCTCAAAATCAACAGAGCCGGCATCACAGGCAATCAAACGGGAGATGATTCCCATAACAGTTGATTTTCCTGCACCATTTGGCCCAATCAGCGAAAGTACTTTACCCTTGGGAATTTTAAAATTGACACAATCCACAACGATTTTTCCGTCATAGGATTTGGTTAAGTCTTTAATTCTCATTTATGTCCTCCTTCTCTGCGCCGGCAGCAGATACAAAAAGCACAATCCACCCCCGACCGTAATAAATACACTGATAGGAATTGCATAGGAATACACCTGCTCTACAATCATCTGTCCTGCCGTCAGTAAAATAATCCCAAACAGGGCAGAGCCTGAAATCAGTTCCTTATGTCGATATGTTTTAAACATCTGCCTTGAAAGATTCGCAACGATCAAACCGAAGAACGAAATCGGTCCCACCAGTGCTGTTGCAACAGAAATCAAAAGAACGACACCTAAAAGCAATTTACGAATGGTATAATCATAATCCACGCCAAGATTGACTGCTTGTTCTTTCCCCAGCGTAATGACATCCAATACTTCCAATTCCTTACGCAATACAAAAACGATGATTATCATTAAAATGATTGCAAGCAGAATAATATCACTGTTGAGCATCCTGATATTCGTCATGAGGCTGCAAAAAAGCCACCGTATGGTCCATGTCGTTTCCTGCGATAGAGGTCATATACCTGCTTTTCATTTGTATAATCCCCTAACCTTTTATTATCCTAATTTTTCATAAATGGAACTTCCAATCGTTCCTTCTGGCATTTTCACGCCAAAGTTTTCAGCAATTGTTGCACCAATCACTGCGAAAGAATCTGTATTTTCAAGTTTTCCGTATCCTTCCATAGATGGAGAATATGCGATAAATGGTACTCTTTCTCTTGTATGATCGGTTCCTGTATGTGTAGGGTCATTTCCATGGTCAGCCGTGATAATGAGCAAATCGTCCTCTTTTAATTCAGCCAGTAATTCCCCTAACTTCACATCAAATTTTTCAATTTCCTGTGCGTAACCTTCTGCGTCACGACGATGCCCCCATAATGCATCGAAATCCACAAGATTTACATAACAAAGACCATTGAACTCTCTTTTTGCAATTTCAATGGTCTGTTCCATACCATGAACAGAACTTTTAGATTTATTAGATTCTGTCAGGCCTTCCCCATCAAAGATATCAAAAATCTTACCTACTGAAATCACATCATATCCCGCATCTTTTAACGCATTAAGTGCAGTTGGACCATATGGCTTTAATGCATAATCATGACGATTTGCTGTACGTTTGAATTCACCCTTTTTCTTTCCAACATATGGCCTGGCAATGATACGTCCAACTTTCCATTCATCTTTCATTGTGATTTCACGTGCGATTTCACAGCAACGATATAATTCATCAAGACCAAACGTTTCTTCGTTGCCACAAATCTGAAGAACTGAGTCAGCAGATGTATAAACAATCATATGTCCTGTTGCGATTTCTTCTTCTGCAAGTTCATCAAGAATTTCTGTACCACTTGCACTCTTATTTCCAATAATCACTCTTCCCGTTCTTGCAGAAAGTTCGTCTAATAATTCTTTTGGGAATCCTGTTTCCGTAAATGTTTTAAAAGGAGTTGTGATATGAAGCCCCATCATTTCCCAATGACCTGTCATTGTGTCTTTTCCTTTACTTGCTTCATATAAATATGTGTAGTATCCTAATGGTTTTTCAACCGCTTCTACCTGTTTTAGTGGATGAAGATTTGCCATTCCAAGTTTCTGAAGATTTGGAATATGAAACACATCTCTGTACTGTGAGATGTGTCCCAGAGTATCTGTTCCCACATCACCATACTCTGCTGCATCCGGTAAGGCACCGACACCCAGTGAATCTACAACAATTGTAAAAATACGTTTATATTTTCCCATGATCTATTTTTCTCCTTCTTAATTTGCTGTATCAATAAAAAATTTCACATTTGTCTCCTGGAATTTTTATAAAATCTTCTTACCATTTACGAACTTTGCAACGATATTCTTATCTTCTGCAAGATAAATTACGCGTTCTAAACGCTCTTTTACATTTAATTCCTGTGGATGTCTGATTGTGGCATCTTCGATTACAACTGCATCAAATTCATACCCTTCTTCAAAACTTCCTACTTTTCCAAAGAATTCGCCGCCGCCTTTTGTTGCAAGATAAAATACTTCATCAACAGTAAGTGGTTCCACTGACTGATCGAACAATCTCCAGCGTAATTTCGAACACTGTACTGCCATAGCCATGGCTTTAAAAATGGATAAAGATGAACCAGCCGCAATATCACTCCCAAGACCTACTTTTAAACCTTTCTTAAGATAATCTTTCACTGGTGCTACACCTGAAGATAAATTTGTGTTGGATTCCGGACAATGAGCCACAAAAACACCCTGTTTTCTCATTGTTTCCACTTCTTCTTCTCCGCTGTAAACACAATGTGCCATGATTGTCGGACAATCATTTCCGAACATATCATACCTGTCATAAGAATCACCATAATTCTTTGTTCCGGGACAAAGTTCTTTTACCCATTCAATTTCGCCTAAGTTTTCAGATAAGTGTGATTGAACTGGAAGATTGTATTTTTTCTGTAAAACAGATAATTTTTCGAACAATTCATCTGTGCATGATGGTGTAAATCTTGGTGTGAGAATTGGTTTTACATTCTCATATTTCTCACATGCATTGATCCATTCTTCTGTAATGATTGCTGCTTTTTCTGCATTTTCTTCACACAGATAGTCCGGACTATTTCGATCCATATTTACTTTTCCAACAAAACCTTTGATTCCAACTTTTTCCATTTTATCCATCAGAAGAAGTGTCGCATCTTTGTGGATTGTACCGAACACAACCGCTCTCGTTGTTGCACTTTTTTTCAGATCATCTACGAAAATTTCATATGCCTTTTCTGCATATTCAAGATCTTTATATTTTGCTTCTTCCACAAATGTATATGCATTCAGCCAGTCAATCAGTTCCAGATTCATAGCCATTCCTCGGAATGGATACTGTGGAGCATGGACATGTAAATCCACTAATCCCGGAACCACTAACTGTTCACTGTAATCAAAAAGTGGAAAAAATTCATATTGTTCTGGTAATTCCGTATATACTCCTGCACATTTTTTATCTTCACAAACAAGATATCCATTTTCTACGATACAGATTTCATTGCTTGATTTACTGTAACAAATATTACCTTTCATTACATAATTCCTCACAGCTATCTCCTCCATTCCTCCTCAATTTATCGAATTCTGCTAAGGCAACAATTTCTTTTGTCATAATTTTCCCTTTTCCATTTTTCACAATTATTTATACATTTATACACATATTATATAACAAATAAGGGCTCTTAGATTGCTCTAAAAGCCCGATTTTACTCTTTATCTGTTAATATTTCGTGCAATGGCTTTGACCACCTCATCCATCACAATAGGCTTTGACAAATGCCCATTCATTCCAGCCTCCAGAGAAGCCTGTACATCCTCGGCAAATGCATTAGCAGTCATGGCTAAAATAGGGATGTTTAAGGCATCGGAACGGCTCGTAAGACCTCTGATAGCGGCTGTTGCTTCGTAGCCATTCATCTCTGGCATCATAATATCCATCAGGATGACATCAAAGGTTCCCGAAGGATTCTCCGTAAAGATGCGAACTACTTCCTTACCGTCAGCTGCCCGGGTAACCTGAATCCCCAATTCTTCCAACTGTATCATAGCAATCTCTGCATTCAGGTCGTTATCCTCTGCCATCAGAACCTTCACACCAGTGAGATTTTTGCTGTCAGCACTGATATCCCGCTTCTGAATCTTGCTTTCATCCGTCAATTCCATAGGAATATCTACAATAAAAGTGGAGCCCTTGCCTTTTTTACTTTCAACCCGAATCGTACCACCCATCAAATCAACATACCGCTTGGTAATTGCCATGCCCAAACCAGTTCCCTTATACTGAGTGCGGGCACTGCTTTCCTCCTGCGAAAACTCGTCAAAAATATGCTCTACAAAGTCTTCACGCATGCCCACGCCTGTGTCTGCGATGCGGTAGTGCACAATCATATGCCGCTTGTCTGCACTTGGATGGTAGCTGGCATCAAACGTGATGGTGCCCCCATCATTGGTAAACTTAACTGCATTACCAAGAATATTCACCAGAATCTCTCGAAGCCGCACAGCATCTGCTAACATATAACGTGTTTCCGGCTCCTCCAGATTGCAGCGGAAAGTGAGATTCCGATTGGACATGAAGCCATAGGTAACATTCACAACGGTATCCGCCACCTCTGTGATGTCAACAGGAACAGGCGAAAATTGAATCTTACCGCTTTCAATACGGCTGATATCCAAAACATCATTGATCAGCGTCAGCAGATGCTCAGAGCTGTCGCTGATCTTGTCAAGACAGGCTTTGACCTCCGGTTTTGGCTTCTGCTTCAGTGCAATGTTAGTAAAACCAATAATTGCATTCATGGGTGTCCGAATGTCGTGTGACATATTATTCAGGAAAACACTCTTGGCAGAATTGGCTGCCTCCGCCTCCAAACGCAGTCGATTCAGTTCCCTGTTCGTCTCCTGCTCTATCTTTACCATCTGGCTACTACGCTGAACTTTTATGAAGCTAACGACCGCCATTAGAAACATCAACGCCATTATGGACATAAATATCATCATGATCCAAAGGGTGGAGTCCATCATATCCATGGTACTGACCGCAACGTAGTCCGCAGGAATCAGCAGCATTAACATCATGTCATAGTTCTCCAACGTTGTCAAACAGTAATAATACTCCGTCTGGTTCAGCAGGACATTTTCAGTAGCAATGCCTTCTCTTTCCAGCTTCTCTTTGACAGTATCAAAACTCTGTCCCTGAACATACTCCACTTCCTTCAGTGCCTTGTAAATATTCCGGGCGCTGATGACATCGCCATCGTTCGCATCAAAATAGGCCATAGTACCGTTCTTCTTGATGATATAAGTCGCTGCGTTGCCACCGTACGCCGTTGTGGTATAGTATTGTTTCAATGTCTGGATATCCTTCAAAAGCACTACATGGGTAAATCGGATATCGTCTTCTCCCATTGTAACTGGGTGGTCCAGTTCCTGCGCAAATACCAGATAGCATCCATCAATATTGTCTGTTTCGGAAACAAAGGTATGCTGTTTATTTTCGCCTATCAGATGGGTGACATCGTTCCAGATGCCAACCGCGCCCTCTCGCAGATACGCTGTGCCCTGTGCATCCAAAAGCATCACCCGGCTTCCATACATATCTGTACAGAAAATCTGCTCCAGAGAAGAAATGCTTTCACACAATTTCTGACTGTCTGTGAAATGCTTTCCCTGGACAGCGTTATTCAATCCAGCCACCAGATTCCAATGGGTCTGAAGACCATTATCCAAATTTGCCTTAATCTGAGTGACCATTTCCTCCAATTGGTAAGAACGCTCCTCAACTGTCAGCTTCATCAGGGAATTACGCGTGAAAAATATGCCCGTCATCAAGGAAAAGATCAGAATCACCGCAAACGCAACGGGCCAAAGGTATTTAGTTGTTTGTTTTCTCTCTTGCATCTGGGTATTCTCCTCAAATTTCCTTCACGCACTGCGTGTCCGTAACCTTACTCCAAATTATCGCAGGATGATATAATCCGTAGGCGCCTCCAACTGTCCTCCCTGCTCTACCAGGCGCTGTGACAGGTATTCTTCTGCCTTGGGACCAGTCGAATCGACTTCTGTAATTCCCATCTGCTCCATGATGGCTGACATATACCAGTCGCGTTCTCCATAGATCAGGAAAGAATAGGTTGCGCTGCGATCCAATTCTTTTCCTTCCACGGTAAGAACATTGAGTGTATAGCCACTGTCGGTTTTTGTTATATCCATTTCAAAACCACTGGAAACATACAGGGTGCTGTCATTGCAGACTGCACCACGGTTTCCTGTTAGTGCCAGAGTTTTCTCCACAAGCTCATAAACCTGATCACCAGTCAATTCCAGAAGACCCGGCCAGCCACCATCATTCTTTCCCAGATAGCCAACATCTTTCTGCGCATAATCGCCACTGTAAATGTCGCTGGCAGCATAGCAGGCCTGCATAAACACCAGATCCACACCAGACAACACACGCATGGTATTTGCGATAGAAGATGCCGCCTGATTCCCGTGCTCCGGGGTAAAATCGTTAGAATAAGCAGTATCGATATGGGCAACGATCTCGCTGCCGGATTCTCCTAGAGCCAGTTCTGTGTTGAACGCATCCAGTGCTTCCTTCGGAGTACTGACTTCATCGTTCAGGATCATCTGTACCACGTCTTTGGAAACACGGAACATCTCGTTGGATGCCAGACGGATGTACAGCTTGTTCTGCTCAACATAGGGCTTCAGGTTATCCAATTCCGGCATCAATTCCAGCGTCACATCCTTCTTATAAGGCACCATGTTCTTACCGTAGGAGATATGATCCTGTCCCTCCTGATTGACCATGGCAGCCATAATGTCCAGAATCAGCTTTTCCCGGTCAGGGTCATCCATACCCTTTTTTGACGCCGCAATCTGGAAGGTTGGATAGGTCAGATACCAGTTGTCCTGCTCCGTTTGACCGAAATAAGGCATCAGCAACACCTCGTCCTGACCGCGTCCTGGGAAAGTAATCACATCTGCACCTGTACCACGGAACATTGCCGCCTTACCTTCGCTGAACATTTCCTTAGGTGTTATATTTTGATAAGTAGCATCCTCCGCGCCCAGACCGACCTTCTCCTTGAAATCGAAGAAGTTTTCGAAAACGGGCAGCCATACTTCTTCTGAAAGCTCGTTCGTCGCACTGCTCTCATACTGCTGACGCCATTTACGGCCCTCCATACTCTGAAGATTTGAAATGGATATCCCCTGCAAAACCTCCATACAGCAGTAATCCGAAGCAAAATCCGTCACATAGGGCTGAATGCCGACTGCCTCAAAAGCTTCACAGGCAGCAATAAAGCTGGCGTAATCAGCAGGGATGGGGACATTATACTCATCAAACATGGTCTTGTTAATGATGAAACCGTCAACCTCCGCACAGGTTGGAAGCCAGTTAATGGAACCATCATCATAGGTATAGCTGTCCAGATAGGATCCATAATAGGTGTTGGTCAGTTCGGTATTGCTCAGGTCATACAGATAATCCTTCAGAAGCACCGCATCCTTTAAAGCAAAACGGCGTACTGTCAGAATGTCAGGCATATCGTCGTGATCCTGACGGAAGCGGTAATAATCCGTAGAGTTGGTGGCTAGAACAAATTCAAACTCCACTTCGGGGAACTGCTCACAGAGGTACTGGCTATAGGTATCCAGCATCTGATTTCCCCAGCAGGCGATTTCAACCTTTTCCTTTTTTTCTGCCTGGGACTCAACATTTTCCACGGTATTTTCCTTATTACTGTCCTGATGGCTTCCACAGCCAGTCAATGTCGTTGCTATCATAACTACTGACAGCAATAAACAAGCAACTTTCTTCATTTCTCTCTCCTTCTTATCATTTGATTATACTCTTCTTTCCCTTTCTAATTTGCCTGACACACCATAAAAGGCACATTGTGTCGTAACAATGTGCCTTCCTCTCTGCTCGTGCAACTGGCTGCCATACTTAAATTCAGGCCCTATCGCTTTGCGTCGTACTCTTTCGGGTATTTTGCCAAAAACTATATGTCATTTTAAAAAATCAAACTCAAATAGCAATTAATGATAACATATTCCCCTCCAAAAAACAATCCAAATTTCCAGTTTGAAACAATCTTTTGCTTTTTTACACGATCGGGTCTTTACCACTCACCATTCTGGATTCTTTCAAAGAGTCTCATTCATACTTCCAGTCCGATATCCCAAAAGATCCAACGTGATATAAGTAAAACCAAACGATTGGAGTTTCTCATAGATTTCTTTCCGGACATCTTCCTGCAGGATTTTTTCAAATTCAACCGGAAGGATCTCGATCCGGGCAATACTTCCATGGATACGGACCCTAACCTGATGAAATCCCATATCCAAAAGAAGCTGCTCTGCCTGATCCACCATAGATAATTTTTCTCTGGAGATAGTTTCCCCATACACGAATCTGGAGGACAGACAAGCAAAAGACTGTTTTTCCCATGTAGGCAGTCCAAGTGCTTTTGATAAAATGCGGATATCCTGCTTATTCAATCCACAGGCTCTAAGGGGACTCTTAATCCCAAGCTCCGCCACTGCCTGAAGCCCCGGACGGTAGTCCCCGTTATCATCCAGATTAGAACCTTCCACGATAGCTCCCAGATTTTCTTTTTCTGCAATCTGCCCGATTTTCTCAAACAGCTCCCTTTTACACAGGTAACATCGGTTTTTAGGATTCTGACAGAAACCTTCTATTTCCAGTTCTTCTGATTCCACCACGATATGACGGATACCTTCCTTTTGACAAAATGCTTTTGCCTCATCCAGTTCCCGCTTAGGGAAAGAACAGGACATCGCTGTCACTGCGATACACCTGTCCTTTAGTTCCTCGTGAACGATTTTCAAAAGAAATGTGGAATCTACTCCACTGGAAAAGGAAACTGCCGCACTTCCAAGTTCTCTTACATATTTTCTCAGAGATTCCAGTTTTTCATTATGTTGTTCTGATGGAACCGGAATATCCATAAAAACTGTATTTTTCATTATCTCTTCCACTCCTGTTCATATCTATTTTCAGTAAATACCTTTCATCCAACATCATTAATCATCCGAGCCTCGCCATCCTTACATATAATTCGATACTTCACCTGATCAACATTATCGTCCGAATCATGAATTTACTTTTCAATTTCTCTTTCCACACGTGAAGCCTCACACGACTGAAGTCGCGTGCTTCCTATAGGTGTCTTGCGACACCTGCTCGCTTTAGGCGAGCGGATTACATTTCTACCATACAGTTTAAACTCAGTCGTCTCATTGTCTATGCCGACATAAGAACCGCATT
>JALFGN010000043.1 GCA_022777285.1 Blautia sp. | reverse complement strand
TGGCAAAGGCCGGATCAGTTTTTGCAAGAATAGCCCTGTCATGCTCGTAGTTGGCATTCATGCGTTCAAGACGGTCTGCCTCTTCATCTTCTATAACTGGATGTGATGTGCTTTCATTCACCTTTCCGGAATTCTTCTGCTGTGCCGGTTTGGAAGCCGGAGCTTTTGCAGGTATCTCATCTGTATATCGGCCTGATTCCATTGCTTCCTGATCAGGAACCCTTCCGTTGAACAACATGTCTGTGTGAGTATCTGGATTGTTACGGACATCAGTGCTTTCATGAGAAACAGTATCCAATGTTTTGTATCTCGTTGCATCGGACAGTTTTCCTGCAGATGATGTAACCGAGCCTGCCGCTGGTAATGGAGATTCCTTCCCATTGGCTTCTTCATAACGGTCTATATGATTCTTACCATTTCCGATTGTTGGGAAATAATCACCATTCACATTACCATGAGCATCTTTTGCCTCAATAGCACTCTTCCTGAATTTGTCATGCAGAAGCCTGTCAGTCCATATTGCGGCGGATATCTGACGGGTTATTCTTCCGCTGGCATCTGTGGAAGCGGCCCTGAACTTCAGTCCGTCACCGGATCCTGATGAATCTGCTGACTGATGCTTTGCAGGTTTGGATGAGGCTGATGCATGCTCTTCCTCAAGTTTCCCTGCCGTTTCCTGTCCGCTCCTTGACCTTGTCGCAGGAACGATCCTTGCCATCACTGGACTTTCATGGCTTACAACTGCAGGCAGTCCATAGCCATATTTTTCATCAAGTTCCCTTTCAATCGAATAGCTTCTGGTTTCAGAAGGGACACTTGGTTTCATGGAGGCATAGTTTTCCTCTTCCATGGCGGCAAGCTTCTCCACTTCATCGATGGTCAGGGCCGTTGCCTTGAACTCATCTGTCTTATACCAGGCTTCACGGTCTGCCCTGTTGAGAAGGTTGGGCAAGTATTTCGATGCGCCGATAGCAGTGGAAACTATTCCAGACTTACCTGAATGATAATCTTCATGGGCAATCCCTGTCTTTCCTGGAGTGATGCTCTCATCTTCTATTTCTTTTAAATTCTGGCCATCTTTCCTGTTATTGCTTTCCTGTATTTTCCTTATGCGCTGGATCATCCTCTCAAGCTCGACTTCTTTTGTCATTGTCGGCCTGCTCTTTGCCTGTGCGATGAATTCGGAAAGCTTTATGTCGCTGAATATCCTCCTGTCGCCGCCGGAATCCCTGCCTGTACTTGATCTGTATACTATTCCGCTTGCAGGTGGTACAAAGGCATCGGAATCCTTTCCGCCCACTGTCTTTGCGGCCAGTTTCACAGCCTCTTCCGGAGTCATTCCGGTGCTCATCCTTACTGCACCAAAATTCCTTATTATGTTGTCCACTGCCCTGTTTACCTTTTCCTGAACCTCCGGATTTTTCTGCTTAGGGAGGTTCTGCTTTGCCTGCAACAGCAGCTGCATCACGCTTTCTTCTGCAGGTTCGGCTTTCAGTGTTTTCTCTGGATTGCTGCACAGCTCTGAGAATGTAGTTTCAAGGCTTATGGTCTCGTCGGATTCTTTTCCAAGGACTATGTCTGCATAAGCGGCATCAAGGAACTCATCCATGGACTTTCCGGTGGACATGAGTTCCTTCCTGTCAAGGATCAGGTTCAGTACCGTAGTGCTGAAAAGGTTCTTTTTTGTGGGCGCATTTTTGCTTCCGCAAAAAACAGGCTTTCCGCACTTCGCCGTCTAACCGCGGCTCATCCCTACGCAGGAGCTTCGGGACTGCTTCGCAGGTGCTACAATCCTTTGTGCGTTTCGCCTCTGCTGTATTTCTCTGTCTGTCATAATACTCTCAGTTTAAGTGTATTATGACAGACACTCAAGTTTTCCCCCTTCTTGAGTTTATGTCAAAGAACGATGATGTCTCCCACAAACTATTTTATATACTACCTTGCATCTGATACATTAACTCTAAATGTTCTCTTACCTGAATTACGGCATCGGTGAAAAGGTATTATTTTGAAATGGCAGTCAATGCATTCTTGAAATCCTCATACATTTGGAATGCTGTTTTCAGGATTTCATAAATGTCGTTATAAGTTCCAAAAATTGGTCGTTTGATTATATATTGAGGATTTATAAGACGTCTTGCATACACGCTCCACGGAGAGCCTAAAACCAACTCTTCATTTTCTTTGGCAATCCACACTAATTCAGCTGAACCATCTCGAAAAATTATATTAAAGCCGAATTCATAGTTATCAACATAGTCTTTATTTATGTAAAAGAATTTTTCCTTTGAATCAAACATCGGTTTGTAACCTAGCTTTGCTATTGTTTCCATGACTTCTTCGCCATCAATATAAACCAACCTTTTTTCATCAGGTGTCCTGTTGGAATCGTATTTGTGTGACAGTTCTTCATAACGTTTTACGAAATCAATTTTGAATAGTGCTTCTTTCACTTTTGGATTAAGTTCTATCATTTTTATTCCTCCGTAAATCTTAGAATTACATCATATTCTTTCGCAATATCTTTAAAATACTCAATATTAGGTATATTAGCATTAGTTGAAGGAATTTCCAATATATATTGTCCTTCAAGTATTTTTCCATCTAATTCTGGATAAGCATTTGATCTTATTTTTGTGCCTCGAGAGTATTTCTGCGAAAATTCATTTAAATACCCTCTATAGGTTTCCTCAGTTATTTTATCTAAATCAGTAGCTTTTCTAGATACAATTTCTCCTAAATCAGGGTCATAAGAATCTAACCTTTTCCCATTTTTCAAATATATTTCATGATAAGTATAGGATTCTGAATTCTGAACTTTCCTATTAAACTTATTTCCTCTAGCGATAGGAGAGTTCTCTGTCCAATAATCGCTTGCCTCTTTCCATTCTAACCGTCCTCTCGGGATTTGTCCTTTTTTGGTTTTGCGCTTAATATATTCTTGGTAGTTATTTTCAAATGTTTGATTCTTAAATTTTCCAAATTTATCAAAAAGTTTGTTATTTTGTTTCACCGCCTCAATCTTGTTCCCACCCTTTACATTCTTGATTGCCTTTCCGCCGAAGAACATCAGAATGTCCATGAGCAGGTTCGGACCGACATATTTGAACGCCTTCGTGAATAGTGCAGATGCCTGTTTCATCGCGCCGCTGGATTTCGCTTCTTTTACCTGGATTACGGCATCGGTGAAA
>JALFGN010000036.1 GCA_022777285.1 Blautia sp. | reverse complement strand
AAATCTTTTGATAGATTCTGAAATCTGCTTATCATTCTGGTTGTCTTGTGTTATACTTTTGTTCATAGCATGAGCCTCCGGTTTGAAATTGTTTTTTGTCAACTCAATTATACCAAAATCTTTGGCTTCATGCTATTTTTATGCCAGTTATTATTGAATTTTCAAGGTGCATAGGTGCTAATTCAAGTGCGAAGTTTGAGTAATGTAATAAAAATCGGTTCATACGTTAACTTCTTTTGATTACTTATCATAATTGGTGATAGTGTAAAGTATTTTATTGCAAAATTCTACAATATTCCCAGTATCGTCAATGACAATTCGGGAATTTCCTCTTACATAAAAAAAACCCCAGAAACACAAGGTTTCTGAGGTTTTGTATGCATTTTCTCGTCCCAAACGATTATCTCTTTGAGAACTGAGGTGCGCGACGAGCTGCTTTGAGACCGTATTTCTTTCTTTCTTTCATTCTTGGGTCACGAGTCAAATAACCTGCTGATTTTAATACTGGTCTGTATTCAGCATCTGCTTCAAGGAGTGCTCTGGAAATACCATGACGGATTGCACCAGCCTGTCCTGTAAATCCACCACCATGAACGTTTACTAACACATCAAATTTATCTGCTGTTTCAGTAGCAACTAATGGCTGACGAACAACAACTTTCAGTGTTTCTAATCCGAAATATTCGTCGATGTCTCTTTTATTAATTGTGATTTTACCTGTTCCCGGTACTAAGTAAACACGAGCTACAGATGATTTTCTTCTTCCTGTTCCATAGAATTTTGTACTAGCCAATGTTCTTTACCTCCTATTAAAATGTTAATACTTCTGGCTTCTGAGCTTCATGTTTGTGCTCTGGTCCAGCGTATACGTGAAGTTTTTTAATCATGCTTCTTCCTAAAGGTCCTTTTGGAAGCATTCCTTTCACAGCGAGTTCAAGAACCTTCTCCGGTTTCTTAGCCATCATTTCTTTTAATGTAGTTTCTTTCATTCCACCTACATAATCAGAGTGATGATAGTATACTTTCTGATCTAATTTTTTACCGGTTACAGCTACTTTTTCTGCGTTAATGATGATTACATAATCACCTGTATCAATATGAGGAGTGTAAACAGGTTTATTTTTTCCTCTTAAAACTTTTGCAACTTCAGATGCAAGACGACCTAATGTCTGTCCATCAGCGTCTACCACATACCATTTTCTTTCAATCTTATCCGGATTAGCCATATAAGTTTTCATGGTTTTACCTCCTAATTTTCAACATATCATAATTTAAACATTTCAAAAATCATTTATAATGAGAAATACCATACCGGGGCTTTTGGCTAGGCATTTTCGCACTACGTCACATTGAGATATTATAGTACACTTATCCGGGCATGTCAACATTTTTCTTGCAAATTTTCTCATTCTTTTTTCCATGCAAATCCCGCTCACACACCGTTTTTGGGGCAAATATCGTTCAGACAGCATTTATCACAATAGGGTTTTGTTCTGGCTGTGCACACATCTCTTCCGTGATAAACCAGTCTGTGGCAAAAATCACTTCCTTCTTCCGGAGGGATAATGTTCCAAAGTGCCATTTCCACTTTCTTGGGTTCTTTGATATTATCTACAAGTCCCATACGATTTGTAAGGCGAATACAGTGCGTATCTGTGACAATTGCCGGTTTGCCGAATACATCTCCCATGATCAGATTTGCACTTTTTCTTCCTACTCCCGGCAGTTTCAAAAGTTCATCAAAATCATCGGGTACATTTCCATTGTATTTTTCTTTCAAAATCCGCATGCAGGCACTGATATCCCGTGCTTTGCTCTTACCAAGTCCGCAGGGTCTTACAATGGCTTCAATTTCTTCCGGTTCTGCCTGTGCAAGGGCATCCACATCCGGATATTTTGCATAGAGATCCTGCACAACTACATTCACTCTGGCATCTGTGCATTGTGCAGCAAGACGCACACTGACCAAAAGCTTCCAGGCTTCATTATAATCTAATGTACAACCGGCATCCGGATATTCTTCTTTCAGACGCCGAATAATTTCCAATGCTTTTTCTTTCTTTGTCATCTGTTTTCTGTTCCTTTCTGTCCATGAACACCATCTGTTCCCTGCCATTATAGCATTATCTGATCTCTCCTGCCAGATTTTTATAGAACATTTCTTCTGTCTCTTTTCTTGAGAGATCCTGCCCCAGCAGCCACATCAGTTTTGTGACAATCGCCTCCGTACTCATATCATATCCCTGAAGTACGCCTGCTTTTAATGCTTCCTGCCCGGTTTCATATACAGAAAGATTGCTGCCTTCGTACAGGCACTGGCTTTTTACCACTACTAACATGCCTTTTTCAATGACATCTCTTAAATCATCCAGTACTTCCGGTGACATAGTAGGAATCCCGCCCATACCAAAAGCTTCTATAATTAATGCTTTATATCCGCTTTCATGTAGCATCTGAAAAATCCTGCCGTCAAATCCCGGAACCAGTTTGATTAAGAAAATTTTCTTTTCCAGATGATTTTTTAATCTGCAGGGACCTTTCAGCGGAGGAATCCTGTTTTCATAAACTTCCAATCCCCTGGAGTCTACTTCTCCCACATAAGGATAATTAATACTTTCAAAAGCATGGAAACTTCTTGTCCGTACCTTACAGGCCCTTGTCCCAAGCATAATTTTCCGGTCAAATGCAAGAAAGACGCCGGCTGCACCGCTGCCTGCCATATGAATGGCACAACGGCAATTTTCCACTGCATCGGCCAGAGGATTTGCAATGGAAAGCTGGCTGCCTGTCAGAACCACAGGAATCGGGATATTCTGCAACATAAAAGCCAGCGCAGAAGAAGTATAAGCCATCGTATCTGTCCCGTGAAAAATCACAATTCCATCATAATCATTATATTTTTCGTAAATCACCTGGGCCATTTTCTCCCAGTTTTCCGGATGGATATTCGCACTGTCCAGCTGAAATAATTCATAAAAATCCACTTCATAAAATTCTGTAATATCTGTAATATAAGACAGAATCTCTTCACTGGACATACCCGGCTGCAATCCATTGTCACTTTTTACACAAGCCAACGTTCCGCCTGTAGTAATAATTAAAATTTTCTTTTTCATGTCAACTTACTCCTGTGCTTATTCTTTCCAGAAATTTTCATAATCGTTCACTGAATCTGGAAAAACCAGAAACGATTCACATTCCTGGTTTTCTTTAAGCTTTTCTTTTCTGTTTTTAGCGGAAAATTTCATATTCAAATACAAACATGTCTTCCCTGTAATAGGTTATGGTATATTCCAGCGATTCATCATTCTGATCATAATTCATATAGGTTACTTTAAATCCCATCGCCCGTTCCCTCAATTTCATCAGTTGAACTTCTCTTTTATTGAAATGAGCAATTTCTACAGAAGCCCTTGTCCGGGTGGGTCTATGGCCATAATCTCTTTCTAAAACCTCCCAAAGTGATTCCCTCGAAAAATCATGTTTCATCAAAGTAGGTGCTATATTCTTCGGTATATAAGATTCGTCAACAGCCATTGGCTGGTTATTTCCTATTCGCAATCGAACCATCCGGTAACACTCCGTTCCAAGACTCACTTTCAAATTAGATGCCAACCAGGAATCTGCTTCCACGATTTCAAAATCTACTACTTCTGAACGTCTGTCCTGCACACCCAGTTCTTTCAGATGTTCTGCAAATCCGGCTGAAGTTAACAGATTCCGCTTTACTTTCTTGGATGCAACAAAAGTACCTCTTGCCCCGTCTCTGTACGCATATCCCTCCTTGACCAGTTCCAGAATGGCATTTCGTGCAGTCATCCTGCTGATCTGAAACTTCTCACTTAGTTCCCGTTCCGATGGAAGTTTAGCGCCTTCCCTATATTCTTTGCTTTCAATTTTGCCTACAAGATAATTCTTAATTTGCCAATACATAGGCAGCACTGCATCCTAATTCATGGTTTTCCTCCTGTCATCCCTGAGGAAGAATTTTTATTAATGCTGTATTTGCATACACCATGGGTTTATCATTTTCATGAAAAATCACACCGTCTACAGTTGCCGTCAATTCCTCTATAATTTCTCCCTCACAGGCATCCAGAATGTAAGCCAGCTTCTGTCCCTGCCGCACTCTTTCACCCACATTTGTCATGCTTTTATAAATTCCGGATTTCATAGGTCTTACAGATACCAGTTCTCTGTCTGAGAATACTCTGGACTCCATACCGGGAAACACGCCCTCTGCAGATACATCTTCTTTCAGAAGATCATTCGCCTCCATAAAACGCAGAATACCGTCAATCATCATCTGCGCACTTTCTTCTTCTATATTCTCCGTAGTGGTGGTATACAGACTGAAAGCATCTGTTTTCCAGATCTGCCAGTTATAATTCAAGGTCGTCGTATCATAGGGTTTCGGTACTTTTAATACAATATAAGGCAATCCAAATTGTCTGGCTTTTTTTACATTTTCATATCCTGTTTTCATGATTCTCACATGTGGGCAGAAACGGCCAGGCATATAGAAAGAAGCAAACTGAATTCCATTCTCATAGACAGAAATTTCATCAAACACGCCTGCTGCAATTCTTTGGGTAGTTTCTCCCAGGTTATATCCCGGAAACATCCGGTTAATATCTGTATTGTCTGTTGGCCAGAATCGTTTTCCGATATTCATAGAGCAGGGATTCAAACAGGGAATCACCAGAATTTCTTTTCCTTCCTCCAGCTTTCCTTCTTTTTCCAGCTGTTTCAGCCGTTTTACCAGCTGTGAACAAGTATAAACCTGCTGGTATTCATTTCCTCGGGTACTTCCTACAATGCACAGAGCTTTCTTGCCGGTTCCAAATCGATATCCTTCCACCCGGAAATCATCCCGGAACAGGGATGGGATTTTATAAATAGTTTCTTTTCTCATTCTGCTGCTTCCTCCCTTTTCAGTATTCTGGCAAGAAGAGAACCTTCATCTACCACCGGATATTCACGTATGGTAAAAAGAAGCCCTTCCGACGGAGCGCAGATGCTTTCCATTACCTCACCGGTAAATGGATTGAGAATGGCACCGATTTCCTCCCCTTCTTTTACATGGCTGCCATGATTTTTCTTTTTCAGAAAAATTCCGGATACCGGTGCATTCAGATAACAGACTTCATCCGGATCCTGGGAAATAATTGGATTTCTCACAGGCGGCGTTGTCTCGTCCCATATCTTCAGTTTTTCCATAAGATGAAACAAACCTTCTGTAAGCTGATCTCCATACTCCGGAGTCAGGCGCATTCCAACCCCCATTTCCACCACAAGCGTCGGTACCCCACGGCTGTTCATACTATGAGCCAGTGTGGATTCTAATACAGTATTGGCTCCATGTACCCAGATAAAATCTACATTTGCTTCTTTTGCAAGGGGAACCAGCTTTTCTTTATGCAATTCATTAATACGAATCTGCGGCAATTCTGTCAGATAAATATTACTGGCATGAATATCGATGCATAAGTCCGATCCCACCAGATCTTCCACGATTTTCATAGCAATATGTTCCGTGAGAGAACCTTCTGCACTCCCCGGAAAAATGCGGTTCATATCCAGATCAAATCCCGGAATTCCTCTTGTAATGGAATCAATTCCCATCGGATTTAAAGCCGGATAAATATCTACCGTTCCCAGAAGCTTATCCGGATTCTCACGGATCCGTTTTGCCACTTCATAGCAGACCAGCTGCCCTTCCAGTTCATCTCCGTGAATTCCTGTTACAATACTGATTCTTCTTCCATTTCCTCCATCCAAAGGACAGAAACGGTTTTTCTTAATTTCCAGTGTTTCATTTACGGGTAGGGAAACACTGGCTACTGACATCATCATTTTTCTTCACCTGCTTCCTCCACATGGACGGATATACTTTGCTTCTGACGGGCATTTCCTGTAAACATACCCTGATTGATCAGACAATCTTCATAATCTCTTCCATGGGATATTTTTATATGATCCTCCAACACCCGGATGCCATTCGTTGGATCCAGTCCATACCAGACCCCATGATCTGCCACTTCCACCCAGGCATGGCTCAATCCTTCTCCAATCAGCATTCCGACTACATACCTGGACTGGATACCTGCCATTCTGCAAAGAGAAAGCATAATATGGGAGTAATCCTGACACACGCCGCATCCCATATTCCATGCCTGACTGGCTGTAGTGGTAATATCCGTTTTTCCGGATACATAGGAAAAACGATCTTGTAATGCATCCATGATTTTCAGACTTTTATCCAGACTGGTACTGTATTTTTCCAGACTAAGATCTTTATAAAATTCAATCAGAGCCCCATCCGGTGCCGTATAACTGGTCTGTCTGGTAAACAATCCGAGCTGATAAGATTCTCTGGATGCTGTTCCTTGCGCCAGACCGGTCTGTGCAATCCCTTCTGTCACGATTTCAAACAGATTATGGGGATGCTCTGCTCTTCCGAAATAATAAATATTACCAAAAGAATCCCTGTTTTCACACAGGAATTCTTTTGGTAATATATGAATATTCTGCTGCAAAATTTTCTGGCGCTCATCTGTGACCGGTGTACAGCGCACTTTAAAATTATGATTTGTTATAGGACTGTCAAATTCAATTCTCAGACTGTACCTGTATCGGAGCTTCTTCAAATTATCAAACCTCCAGTATACTTTCTATCTGCCTTACAATTTCAGGAAAATTCATGGTATCTTCCTCAATCAACAGGAGAAGTTTTCCTGTTACTCCTTTATTGTAATGCAGACCACTGCGTCCGATTCTTCCATTTAATCGATGTACCTCACGGGCCATAGAAATTTTATCTTTATGTAATCTTCCGTAAAGGTCAATCCGTTCCACACGTTTTCCTACCTTAATAATATTTCTGGTCTCTTCATCTTCGATCTGATCATCTACAATTCCCCAGAAAGCCAGAATATAATCAATAATATTCTGAAATTCAATCAATGGTGCGTCGCTTTGTGCTGCTTTATTCAACTCATAAACAGAAAGCTGAATGTATGCCAGAGTCTCTGTTCCGATTTCCTCCCGAAGCTCAATGGCATTGTCATACGCGCGCATCAGATTGCTGTATATAGAATTCGGATCTTTCTTTCCAAAAGGATACAAATCACGAAATTTTTCTGCTGTTCCATAGATATCCGGGATATCCAGAGATTCGCAGAATTCCTCGTAGTTCTCTCCTTCCTCGATCATACTGTCAAAACGAAGTCCGTAAAGTTTTAAAGTGGTATATACCCGCTCGGAATATCTGCCCAGCCAGTAAAGCCGGTCCATATTTTCTACTGATTTAACACCCATGTATCTTTAAATCCTCCTCCCTGTGATGAATTTACAATAAATGAATCCGGATTTCTGGAGAAACGGGTCAGGCCACTTTTCCATACTACCGGTTCTTCTGATGATAATACAAATGCACGAAGATCTGCCTTACGTTCCACCTGTTCTCCTTTTTCCAGAATGGGCAGATCGCAGAAGTCAATGACTTCCTGTGCAATAAAACGACGCGGTTCTTTTTTCAGAAGCTCTATAAAATCCGCTTTCTGCTGTTTTGTCATACTGCTTCCGAATACCACACCATATCCGCCTGCCTCTGCCACATCTTTCAGCACCAGACGGTCAAAATTTTCCAATACATACTGCATATCTTCTTCATAATAAGGCAGATAGGTCGGTGCATTTTTCAGTACCGGTTCTTCTCCCAGATAATACTTGATCATTCTCGGAACAAAATAATAAATTCCCTTGTCATCTGCCACACCATTGCCCGGTGCATTTACAAGCGCAACATTTCCCTTTCTGTAGATATCAAAAATATGAGGCACTCCGATGACGGATTCCGGATTAAAATTCATAGGATCCATATATTCATCGGAAATTCTCCGATAAACGGCTCCTACCTGTTCTTTCTTTCCATTATAGGTTTTAAAGTACAGCCGATCTCCATCTACAATCAGGTCATTGCTGCTGACCAGCGGCACACGCATACGCTCTGCCAGATAAGAATGTTCAAAATATGCTGCATTGTAACGCCCCGGTGTGAGCACTACCGTCAGACCACCGGTATTCACATAATCCAGTGTTTTTTTCAGAAGATCTGCATAATTCCGGTTGTCTGCTATGGATATATTCTGAAATGTCTTTGGGCTGCTTCTTCTGCACAGTTTTCTGGCAATCATTGGATAAGATGCACCGGAAGGAACCCGCAGATTATCTTCCAGGATATACCAGTTTCCATCCTTTCCATATACCAGATCGATTCCGGATATATGGGAATAAACTCCTTTGGACGGGACAATCCCCTCGCACTGAGCCAGATAACCACTGGAAGCATAAATAAACTCTTCCGGTATTACCTTATCTTTCAATATTTTCTTCTCGTTATAAATATCTTTCAGAAAAAGATTCAACGCTGCAACTCTTTGTTTTAATCCTTTTTCCAGATAATCAAATTCTTCTTTTCCAATCACTCTCGGAATTGCATCAAATGGAAATAACTGCTCGTGAAAGGTATTATTTTTATAAATTCCAAATTTAACACCATATCGTGCCAGCAGTTCATTTACCGTGTCTGCACGTTCATATAAATCAATCGTTTCCTGAATCTTCATTCTCCACATCACCTTTCCCACCCTCTATATTTTGAGAAAAAAAAACGGCGCTCTGCTAAATTAGCAGAACGCCGTCGTTTCCATGTAAAGCATTGTACCCGATTTTAAAAAATCTGTCAATCACTTTTTTCAGTTTCTATCGCCAGGCGATTAATCTGTGTGGAAATATAACCTGCCCCATACCCATTATCAATATTGACTGTCGCAATTCCATTTGCGCAGGAATTGATCATGGTCAGCAATGCAGAAAGTCCGTGAAAGCTGGCCCCATATCCGACAGAAGTTGGTACTCCGATCACCGGTTTATCCACAAGTCCTCCCAACACACTGGCAAGTGCTCCCTCCATTCCTGCCACTGCAACAATACAGTTTGCTTCCTGAATCACTTCAATTCTGGATAGGAGCCGGTGAATGCCGCTGACTCCCACATCATAAATTCTTTCTACTCTGGAACCGAAATATTCCGCAGTCTGTGCCGCTTCTTCTGCCACCGGAATGTCTGCAGTCCCTGCCGTACATACGGCAATCAAACCTTTTTGTTCCCGCTTCTGTCCTTCTATCTTCAAAATACGTGAAAGACTGTCATACTGTATCTGTGGAAAACTCTCCTTCAGGACCTCGTATTGATGTGCAGATGCCCTTGTGCCAAATACTTCTCCATTCTTTTCATACAGCTTTTTCACAATCTGAACCAGATGCTCATCTGCTTTTCCACTGCAGAAAATCACTTCCGGAAAACCGGAACGTACTTCTCTGTGCATATCCAGCTTCGCATATCCCATTTCTTCAAAAGGTTCTCTTTTAAAATACTTTTCTGCCTCTTCTATGGTGATTTCTCCCTGCTTCACCTTTTCGAGAATTTCCCTTGTTTCCATTTTTTCGCTCCTAATTACACATCATAAAATACATACCGGTTTCTTCCTTCTTCTTTTGCCCGGTACAATGCCCCATCTGCATTTTTGAAAAGCTGCTCATAATTGCAGCCAGAAATATTCTGAGACAAATAGCAAACCCCCACACTACAAGTCATGGAATAATTATCCTCTTCAAAGGATAATCTTCGTATTGCCTGCATCAGATACATGGATTTTTTCATCAGAACAGTATGAGAAATATCTTTCAAAAACACGACAAATTCATCTCCGCCTGCCCGCATGACAATATCCTTCGGATCACAGAACATTTGGAGTAGTTTAGACAGTTCCGTCAGAACAGCATCTCCAAACAAATGTCCGTATGTATCATTTACATGTTTAAAATCATCCACATCTACAACCATCAATCCACAAGAGTCGTGTGAATTTTTTTTACTAAGGTATTCATTAATCAGCCATTTTCCATACTGTTTATTATACAGATTCGTAAGGGAATCCCTTCTTGCCTTCTCTTTGAGGTATTCTTCCTTTTGTTTCTCTGCTGTAATATCCTTCGACGTACCGATCAAAATATCCGGACAGTCTCCTTCTCTCTTCAGATAAGAAGCCTCCAGAATTTTTCTTGCCATATGACCATCGTCTTCTTTTATCCGTACTTCAATTTTTCCTCTCATGGATCCCCGGAAAAATTCTGCAAATTTCCATTTATCCTTCGGATAAATTCTTTCTGTTTCTTCTATCCAAAGCATCAGATTTACCCGCTTTTTTACAACCTGAAACTTTTCATTATAGACGATCAGCGTATCTTCCTTCGGAGAATATTCAAAAACAAATATCCCGCTGTTTCGTAAAAGTACAGACAGAACCGCCTGCCTCTTTTCCTCATCTAAATACGGTTGCTCCATCTCTCTTTTCTTCATACTTTGCCCTCTTTTCTCATTCGATCAACATTTTTATCTGTTGTAAGAAAACCAAAGACCTTTCTGATATAAGAGAAGCCGCAACTATAATCAGATAGCTGCGGCTTTTTGACAGTAGCTAAATCAGATTTGTCCTATACCAATTTACCATACTTAAAGCTTTGTTTCAATTTTTATTTTTCCCTTCTTATTTCATTTCCCGTATCTTTTTCCGGATTGGAAGGATAAACGACGGTGAAACAGAAAGTTCATCTACCCCCATCTGGATAAATGTTTCTGTCAGAGTCAGGTCTGCACCCAGTTCTCCGCAGATTCCTACCCAGCATCCCTGTTTATGTCCGTTTTCCACAGTCATCTGAATCATACGAAGAACTGCCGGATGATGGGAATCATAAATGTTATCCAGTTTCATATTCTGCCTGTCTATGGCAAGAGTGTACTGAGTCAGATCATTGGTACCGATGCTGAAGAAATCCACCTCCTGTGCCAGAAGATCACTGATCATAACAGCCGCCGGTGTCTCGATCATAATTCCCTGTTCTACATCTCCATAAGAAATTCCCTGTTCGTCCAGTTCTTTTTTAATAGACGCTACCATGGCTTTTGCTTCTCTTACTTCATTAACAGAAATGATCATTGGATACATCACAGCAAGATCTCCATAAGCACTTGCACGTAACAATGCACGGAGCTGTGTGCGGAAGATTTCTTTCCGGTCAAGACAGATACGGATTGCCCGGTATCCCATAGCCGGATTCTCTTCTTTATCCAGATGAAAATAATCCACCTGTTTATCTGCACCGATATCCAGTGTACGCACAATGACTTTCTTTCCTGCCATGTTCTCTACTACGGTCTTATATGCCTGAAACTGTGTTTCTTCATCCGGATAGTCTTCAGATTCCAGATAGAGAAATTCACTTCTGAACAGACCGATTCCCGCGCCATCATTTGCCAGCACACTTCCTACGTCTTTCACGCCGCCGATATTGGCATACAGGCGAATCTTTTTTCCTCCTGCTGTAATATCTTCTTTGCCCTTTAACTCCAGAAGCAGTTCTCTTGCTTTTTTATCCTCTTCCTGTTTCTGTTCCATACGGTTCAAAGTCTCTTCGTCGGGATCCACGTACAGGGTTCCTGTATATCCGTCCACAACTGCCATTTTTCCATTCCAGCTTTCGGAAATCTCCACACCAATCAATGCAGGAATATTCATGGTTCTTGCAAGGATTGCTGTATGGGAGTTGGCAGAGCCATATCTGGTAACAAATGCCAGAAGTTTCTCTTTATCCATCTGCACGGTTTCACTTGGTGCAAGATCATCTGCCACTACGATCACCGGTTCTTCTCCGATCCCCTCACTGCTGTCTTTTCCTGAAAGAATATTGACCAGACGTTCTGAAATATCTTTGATATCTGCTGCTCTTGCACTAAAATATTCATCTTCCATATCCTGGAACATTTTAGCAAAGTTATCTCCTGTAGAAGCAACTGCAAATTCTGCATTCACCTGCTGGGTCGCGATCATATTTCTGATGGATTCCACATAATCGTCATCTTCCAGCATCATGGCATGTACTTCAAAAACAGCCGCATTCACCTCTCCTACTTCTCTGACTGCTTTTTCATAAAGCGCATTCAACTGTTCTGCGGCAAGACTGCTGGCTTCTTCATATCGTTTCAGTTCTGCCTCTGTATCCTGAATCTTTACCCGCGTTACCGGCTGCTGTCCTTTCTGAAAGAACAGAATCTTGCCTGTAGCAATTCCGTTAAAAATCGATTTTCCGGTATATGTCTCCATTCTATCACCCTTTTTATAAGTTCTCTTTAAAGAATGTTTCCAGTGCAGCAGCAGCAGTCTCTTCATCTGTGCCTTCCACTTCTACCGTAACTTCTTCCTGACATTTTACACCAAGACCCATAAGCATCATAAGTTTCTTAGCATCTACTTTCTTTCCGCCTTTTACGATCATAACAGAAGATTCGTATTTCTTTGCTTCTTTTACTAACATTCCTGCCGGTCTTGCGTGGATTCCTACTTCGTCTGTGATTACATAATGAAATGATTTCATAATTGTTCTCCTTTATTTTTGTTATTTTTTATTCTTTGTTTTCCAGTTCGTCACAGGCCACACGTTCAATATGCATGGCCAGATATCCGATTTCCACATCACTTAAGGTACATTTCAGGCTTCGTCCGACCTGTTCACAGATATACCTTGCTGTTTCAAATGCCTTTGGAAATTTTATGGACATATAATCGTTCATATTCAGTTTCAGCTGTTCTTTACTCATTGCTCTGGCTACCATATTCCGTACATGATTCATCAGACGGTTATAGGAAAGAGACATGATATCAATTGGTTTTCCGACCTCTTTTTCTACCAGTGAAATACATTCCCGAACAGCCTGTGCCATCTGCATCGCCTGTGAAATTTTTTCATCATTGATGGCTGTATGCACATGAAGTGCCACATAGCCGATCTCGTCATCCTCGATTTCGATTCCCATCCGTTCCTTCAGAATCGGCTGGATCTTCTGTGCAACCTTATATTCCATATGGAATAGTACACGAATATCATCCCGCAGAGGATTACTGATCTGTTCCTTGTTTTTTATACGTTTTACTGCATATTCAATATGGTCAGCCATGGGGAAAAGTACACTTCTGTCTATCTTTTGAAATACCTTTTCCGCTTCATCCAGAATCTCATTTGCAATCTCCAGGTAAACCGGCTCAATGGAATTTACTAGCTTTTCGGCACTTCCCCTCTCTGTAGACTCCTTCAGAGAATATACGGTGTCTGCCGGTCTGATCTCGATTCGTTCTGCAACTTTCTTGCCAAATCCGATTCCTTTTCCCATAATCAGATATTCCCGATTATCCTGCCCGCCGATTCCGATGACTGCATTATGATTCAATACTTTTTTTATTCTATACATAATCTTTTCCCCATGCTCTTTTCTTCTAACTTACAGAAGCTCTTCTCTGCCGAAATTCTTATTCACAAAAATCAACGGCAAACAATGGTTCTCCTGCCTGAATGTTTCCTTCCTTCAGCAGTCGGATTTTCTGATTGTCTTCCAATTCTGTACAAAGAACCGGGGATACCAGAGATGGTGCGTTCTGTTTCAGATAATCAAGATCCAGTTCAAGAAGCGGATCGCCTTTCTTCACTTTCTGACCATTTTCTACAAATACCTTGAATCCTTTTCCATTCAACTGTACAGTATCAATGCCCATATGGATCAGAAGGCTGATTCCTGTATCCGTTAAGAATCCGATCGCATGCTTTGTCTCAAATACAAAACAGACTTCCCCGTCTTCCGGAGCTCTGACTACAGGATTTTCCGGAGTTACTACTGCTCCGTCTCCCATCATTCTTCCTGCAAATGCTTCATCCGGTGCAGTTCCAAGATCCGCAGCAACACCTGTTACCGGGCTGGAAATTACCACTGTTTTTACTACTTCTGCTGCTTTTTCTTCTTTCTTTTCTTCTTTTACTTCTGGTACTGCATCCATGATCACTTCTTCATCCGGTGCAGTTTCCAGATAATCTTCCAGATTTGATTTAATTACCGTTACTCGTGGTCCATAAATAATCTGTACGCCATTTCCTTTATGCACGACACCAGAAGCACCGGTAGATTTCAGAAGCCCGTCATTAACCAGTTCTGCTTTGAATACGGTACAACGCAGTCTGGTTGCACAGCAGTCTACATCAGAAATATTTTTCTTTCCGCCCAGTCCTCTGCAGATTGCAGCAGACAATTCATCTTCCGGATTCTCGCCCTGCTCCTGGCCATTTCCCCCGTTTTTCTTTCTGGCTTCCACATCACTTCTTCTATATAATTTTACCTCTTCACTGTCATCCCGTCCCGGGGTTTTCAGATCCAGTTTCTTAATCAGGAAACTGAACAGGAAGTAGTAAACAATGAAGTAACCGATTCCTACGATCACGATCCAGATCCAGTTTGTTTTTTCATTTCCCTGAAGAATACCAAAGAGGAACATATCGATCAGACCGCCGGAGAACGTCATACCTACGCCTACATGAAAGACATGCATGAGCATATAAGCAAGTCCTGCCAGTACACAGTGAATTCCATACAGAAGCGGTGCAACGAAAAGGAAAGTAAATTCAAGAGGTTCTGTGATTCCTGTCAGCATAGAGGTCAGTGCTGCTGAAATCAAAAGACCTTCTACTGCTTTTTTCTTTTCCGGTTTTGCAGTTTTATACATAGCAAGTGCTGCGCCAGGAAGTCCGAAAATCATTAATGGGAATTTACCGGACATAAATCTTGTTGCAGAAACTGCAAAATGTTCTACCGTCGGATCTGCCAGCTGAGCAAAGAATATGTTCTGTGCACCTTCTACCATAACACCGGCAACTTCCATTGTTCCTCCCACGGCTGTCTGCCAGAATGGGAGATAAAATACATGATGAAGTCCAAAAGGAATCAAAAGACGCTCCATCAGTCCGTATACCCAGGTTCCTGCATATCCGGAATTGAGTACTACATTTCCAACTGCATAGATACCGCTCTGAATCACCGGCCATACAAAATACATAAGAATTCCCACGCCTGTATAAACCAGTGCGGAAACGATCGGCACAAATCTTGTACCGCCAAAGAAGGACAGCACCTGAGGAAGTTCAATTTTATAGAATCGATTATGCAGTGCTGCAACACCAAGTCCTACAATAATACCGCCAAATACACCCATCTGAAGAGATGTGATTCCACAAACAGATGCCGTTGCTCCGCTGAGCATATTCTCGGCACCACCATTAATGTCGATCAGTGCACCGATGGATGCATGCATAATAAAAAATGCAATCGCTGCTGCAAGTGCTGCAACGTCTTTTTCTTTCTTTGCCATACCAATGGCAACACCCATGGCAAAAATAATCGGCAAATTGGTAAATACAATGTCACCGGCACGACTCATAACCTGAAATACCGCGTTCAGGATTGTACCCGATCCCATGACTCCTGCCAGCCCATAAGTATTCAGCATGGTCTCGTTTGTGAAAGAACCGCCGATTCCGAGCAAAAGTCCTGCTACCGGCAGTATAGCGATGGGAAGCATAAAAGATCTTCCTACACGCTGAAGGACACCAAAAATTTTGTCTTTCATTCTTTTTTCTCCTTTTCTTTTTCGTTCGCGGATATTTGCGGTGCAGCGGGACGAAGTCCTCTTTCTGCATGCTTCAGGATTAGTGTAACCACAAAAAGAGGCACTAACACACATAAATATCCTAAATAAATATTTACGTATAGTTAATGCCTCGTTCGTCCTAAACAAGTAACATGCTATAACATGAGCTTATGGTATCATTGAAATGCCCAATTGTCAATATGGTAATTTCCGCTATTTTTTTAGGCAACTTTTTATATATTGTGCAATAGCCGCATTGCCTTCTGCATTGGGATGCACCCCATCCACAAACCATTCCGGGTGATCTTCTGTAAAAGTATAAAGATCGATTACCGGAACCTTCAGTTTTATTCCTGCCTGTTGTACAATGTCATATATTTCCGTTGCAAGAATTTCATTTTGGATAGAAAAAGCTACGGTTCCTGTACTCTCCTTTGGAAAACATTTGGACGGCTGCATCAGGTAAATCTGTGTATTCTCATTGACTTCCCTATAGCTTTTTACAAATGTCTCCAGCTGTTTTTCATATTCCTGTCTGTTCCAGTTAAAGGTTTTGGAATCATTGGTTCCCAGCATAAGGATATAGATATCCCCTTTGTCTTTCAGACTTTTCTCATATTCTTTTTCCTCGGTGTAAGGTCTGTCCCCACAATCCATCAGTGTCCGTCCAGGGAGTCCATAATTCGTTACCTTATAACCATTCCCCAGCATGTCCTGTAAATAGGCCGGATAGGACTGGGTCTTCCGCGTTTTTTTTACACCGCTTCCATATGTGATGCTGTCACCCACACATATAACATTGATTTTCCTGCTGTTCTTCATCCAGAAACAGCCGCCTATACAGACTGCTCCCGCAAGAGCCAGCATCATCCAGAAAGTTTTTCTCTTTTTTCTCATACTACTGTACTTATCTTCATCTGTGATCTTTCGTATTACACTACAGAGATTTCGTTTCCATTTCTGCAATCAGTCGATTAATTTCCGAACCTTCCGGCATGACACGCAGAGCTCCTTTTCTCGTTGTGATAATGGATGCCGCAGCATTGGCAAATATCAACATTTCCCGCAAATTTTCTTCTGTCAGCTCTTCCAGTCCATGTTCACAGATATAGTGTAACACACAGCCACAGAAGGTATCACCTGCACCTGTGGTTTCAATGGTATTTTTCTGCAAAAATGGTTTTACTTCTATCATTTTTCCATTATAGTATGCCCGACTTCCGTTCTTTCCCATCGATACAAGAATTAATGGAATCTGGTACCTCTCATGAATCCATTTAACACCATCTGAATAATCCGATTCACCTGTAAGCCACTGAATTTCATTATCTGATATTTTCAAAATGTGACAATGTTCCATTCCATATAATACCTGCCTTCTCGCTTCGTCCATACACTCCCAAAGAGGCGGGCGCAGATTCGGGTCAAAAGAAAGGATCGCACCCGCTTCTTCTGCCGCATGGATTGCTTTCTTTGTAGCTGCACGAACCCCTTCATGGGTCATAGACAAAGTTCCAAAATGGAAAATTTTCGAATCCCGGATCAAGTTTTCCGGTATCTCTGATTCTTTTAACATCATATCTGCTCCCGGATTCCGATAAAAGGAAAAATCTCTGTCTCCATCCGGATAAGTATGCACCATTGCAAGGGTCGTATGTACCACATCATCCATGCAAAGAAATGACGCATCAATCCCAACTTCTGTGATTGCTCTTTTTAATTGTTCTCCAAAAAAATCGTTGCCGACTTTACCGATAAAAGCAGTTTTATGTCCCAGTTTTGCAAGCATTGCCAGTACATTACACGGTGCACCGCCCGGATTTGCCTCGAACAACGGATTCCCCTGATTACTTTTTCCATTTTCTGTAAAATCAATCAATAATTCACCTAATGCAGTTACATCATATTTTTTCATTATCTGCTGCTCCTCTCTATTCGAATAAAGCTGCAGCCATTTTCATGACTGCAGCTCCCTGCAAGTTTTACCCGACCAAATCATACTTCACAACATTCATTTTCACACTTCCGTCTGCAAAGAACGAAATTCCATCTGCTGCCTGCTCTGTATACATCGTAATAGTCATTACCTGTTCACCATCATTCACAAAAACTTCAGCGCTAAAACGATCCAATATAAGGCGCAGTCTGATTTTTCCGTTCTCATCCCGAACCTTACATCTCCTCTGATGAATGGCTGCTCTTCTGGAACCGGAAAATTTACGATCCACTTTTAAAATGGATTCATATGGCCGAAAACTAATTGCTGTATGGAATCCTTCTCTCTGGGCAAAGCGCACTGCAAATTTCTTATACAGATTTTCCCCGTCTGAAGGAGCTAATTCAATCTCCATCTCTACCCGTCTGCCTTTTATACCTTCCAGCTGCATAGCATCTGTAAATTCAATGTCTCTGTATTCTACCTTATTGCTTCGCAATGCTTCGAGCTCACGAATCGGTTTCTGAATCAGTCTTCCTTCTTTCACAGAAAGCTCTCTTGGAAGTGTCATCTGTCCAAACCAACGGGTTTCCTTTGGATGAAGACGGCTGGTATCCCAGTTCTGCATCCACGCGATCATCACTCTGCGTCCATCCGGAGTAAGAATTGTCTGTGTCGCATAGAAATCAATTCCATAATCAATGGCCTGATTTGTTTCCATATTGAAAGTACCGGAGACTTCATCAAATGATCCAATCAGACATAAGGTACCGTTTCCGTTATGATATTCAAATCCTTCCGGCAGCATATCCATCGGACTGCACAGCAATACTGCTTTTTTATCAAGTTGGAAAAAATCCGGACATTCCCACATAACACCAAACCGGTTGTGGTTTGCACTCAACACACTCTTAAACTTCCAGTCCAGTCCATCCAGGCTGGTATATAATAAAATCTGTCCGCTGCCGTCTGCTGCACGGTTTGCCACTACACAACGATACGTCCCGTCTTCCTCTTGCCACATCTTCGGATCACGAAAATCTGCTTTGCTGCATCCTTCCGGTATATCCTCTCTGTCAAGTATCGGATTATGTTCGTATTTTACATAATCGATTCCATCTCCGATTGCCAGACACTGTGTCTGTTCATCCCGGAATTCTCCATCTGATACTGGAATCCGCTTTACACCAGTGTACATCAACAGCTGTTTTCCATCCGGAAGCGTCACTGCGCTTCCGGAAAAACATCCGTCCCTGTCATAGTCCTGATCCGGCGCCAGAGCAGCCGGAAGATATTCCCAATGGAGCAGGTCTTCACTCACTGCATGTCCCCAGTGCATCGGTCCCCAGTAAGGATCATATGGATGGTATTGATAAAACAGATGATATTTTCCCTGATAATAGGAAAAACCATTCGGGTCATTCATCCATCCCACTCTTGTGGAAAGATGAAATCCCGGTCTGTCTTCTGTGCCTATTTTCTTTTCAAAAGTTTCTTCATACTTTCGTGCTTCACGTAATGTCTGACTTGTCATAGTACTACCTGCCATCCTTATAAATTTAATCATTAATTGAATCGTTCATTATTCCGCTTCTGTCTGATCTGCATAGAAGTTGTCCAGATATTTCTGGAAAAGATCAAGATATTTCTGTAAACCATATGCATCCAGTTCATCCAGATATTTATCCCAGTCTGCATCTGTAAATCCATTCATAATCCAGTCGGATTTCTTCGCATTGATTGTCTTCTGGATATCTGCCTGTAAGTTAGAAAGTTCCTGTGTATCCTCACGGCTCATGAATACGTTTGGATATACATATTTTGTGTTCATATCCGGAGTGAAATAATCCTTGATCCAGTCCAGACGATACTGCGCATCATCCGGGCATGTTACATATACATCATAATATTCGTCCAGAACTGCAAGCGGTCCGCCAACTGCTTCGGCTTCTCTTACTTCTACCGGAGATGCATCACCAAGCGGTGCATGTTTCAGCATTTCTTCACCATTTGCATTTTCACCCAGTTCAAAGATATCAAATTCATCATTTTCACCATAAGTTCCCCAGTTATTCTGCGGAGACTGGAACGGATCATACATCTGATCCAACCAAGCACATACAAGAGCCGGATTCTGTGCAACTGCTGTTACAACACAACGTCCACGGTCAAATCCACTGGTAAAGGAACCATTCTGCGGAGTAATGTTTCTTGCTTCCTTTTTTAATCTCTCCTCGCTTTTTCCGAATGCCCTGATTCCGTCTTCCCGCAATATTATTGTGCATTTGTAAAAGTTTGTTCAAGATTTGACATTTATTTTATATCACATTTTCCGCATTGAGTCAACACCATATTCATCATTTGCGCAATATTTTATTTTACATTTTTACTTCTTATTTTCATTTTTGCCCAATTGATCTTTTGTTTTGCATTTATTTCAGTAAAATTGCCTAAAACTTTTACATTTTTGCATTTGACACCCAATTCTTTGTGCATTATAATAAAAATGTAAAAGCGCATTATAACAATAGGAGGATATTATGGCAAATCGAGTTACACTACAAGATATCGCAGATGCTCTTGGCATTTCTAGAAATACCGTTTCCAAGGCCATTAATAATACAGGCATCCTGGCCGATTCAACCAGAGAGAAGGTTTTAAAAAAAGCAATGGAAATGGGCTACAAACAGTTTTCATATGTAACAGTTGCAAACGCTAACAAACCTGCACTCTCTCTTGCTTCTTCAAAAGGACGCAGCGAAATTGCTTTGTTTACTACAAGATTTCTTGCAAATTCTCACTTCTGTTCTACTGTGCTTGACAAATTCCAGAGAGAGCTCTCTCAATTGGGCTACAGCCTGACTATGCACCGGATTCTGACTGATGAACTTGACAAACTTGTTCTTCCAGGTTCTTTTATAAAAGAAAGAACGGCCGGTATTGTCTGTGTAGAAGTCTTTGATGCCAAGTACAGTAAAATGCTGTGCGATCTTGACATTCCGGTTCTTTTTATTGATTCACCGGTTATGGGACTAGAGGAATCACTGGAAGCAGATTGCTTATATATGGATAATACCACTAACATCTATCTTTTCTGCAATGAAATGTTCCGAAGAGGAAAAAAGAGAATTGGCTTCATTGGAGAATGCATGCATTGCACCTCATTTTACGAACGCTATATGGCTTACAGAAATGTCATGTATTTGTTAAACCTCCCCTGTCCAGAGGAATACTGCATTATTAAAAATAAAGAAGGCCTTCGCAACCCTTCCTATGCGGATTACAGAGAATATCTTGCAGAATGTATCAAGAAACTGGAACAGCTTCCGGATGTATTTATCTGTGCCAATGATTTTGTAGCACTGGATGTTATGAAAGTCTTAAAAGAGCTGGGATATTCTGTTCCTGAAGATGTATATCTGTGCGGATTTGACGATTCACCGGAGTCTAAAATAATAACACCTTCCCTGACTACCATCCATATCCATAGTCAGATCATGGGATTTTCCGCTGTACATTTATTGATGTCACGCATCAATGAACCTTCTTTGAATTATCGTACCATTCATACAGAAACCAGCCTGATTTACAGGGAATCTACAGAGAATTAGGAGGATCATCATGAACAATTTACTCAATCCGGATAATCCGGTCATGCAGTTTATTACAAAGATCGTCAAAAGCTATAAATAGCTGTTGACTTTTATGACTTTTATTGATAGAACAAAGTATAAACATTATAAGGAGATTTTAATTATGAGTAAATACTATCCCTTATCTGAATAACAGGCCAGCAGGCCTGAAAAATCTAATTCCTCCATAACTTTTTTCAGGGTATAGACTGGATCGTCGTCGGATAAGCTCAATTCATAGAAACTGAAGTTAATTTTTTGTTGCCCAATTTCAAAAAAATCGTTATAATACTCTTGTTTAAGCATCGTTCCATTATAACATGGAACGGAGGAAAGATGGTTGTCGTTAGCCATCTTTTTTCTTTTTAATGGATAAATTTCAAGGGCAGGTGTGATCCGTATGGATCACACCTGCCCTTGTGTTGTAGAGCTATCTATTTCCCAATAGCCCCTTTTTTGTCCTTATTTTCTCCAGCTCCACCGCTGAATGGTATTATCAATCGAACGCAGAAGTCTTTCTCTGTGATATGGTTTTCATCCATAACCGGCATGACCATATCCAGAAGAATCAGGGAAACCTCTTTTTCATTTAAAGTCTTTATACTCTGTGTTTCTTTGCAATATATACCGGATAAACATCCGTTCCTTTCATCTCTTTTCCTGCAGAAACGGTTACTTTTTTATCACTGATCAGATACTCGATATTTGCACCTGCTTCTACTACAGTGTCCTGCATTAAGATACAATTTTTAACTTTTGCACCTTTTGCGATTTTGACACCTCTGAAAAGGATACTGTTCTCTACTTCGCCTTCAATCACACAACCGTCTGCTACCATGACATTTTTTGCCACGCAGCCGCTGATGTATCTTGTCGGATTATCATCACGAATCTTTGTATAAATAGAGGATCCTTCGAACAATGCATCCAGATTGTAATCATCCAGAAGCTTCATATTCTCATCAAAGTAGCTCTTGATGCTGCAGATACGAGCTACATATCCGGTATATTTATATCCCTGGATATTTAATTTATTTACTTGAGAAAGCAGAATGTCACGTGTAAAGTGTTCCTGTCCTCTTACAAATGCAGTATTTACAAGATCGATCAGAAGTTCTCTGCTGATTACAAAAATATTCATTGAGAAATTCTGTACGCCTGTTTCTGTTGAATTTACATGAATCTTTGTAACTCTTCCGTCCTGGATACCCAGTGTATAGTAAAGGTCTTTGTTTACATCATTGCTGTCCAGAAAATCTTCCGGAAGTTTCTGTTCATTATATGCAATGGTTACATCTGCTCCGGATGCAATATGTGCATCGATCATTGCGCTGAAGTCAATGTTGGCTGCAAAATTGGAATCGGACATTACTATGTATTTTTCTTTCTGCTCCTTCAGATAACGCAGAATACCTGCTAAAGCACCCACACGTCCGGTGGAAAGTTTTGCGCTTCTGTCAGCAAAAGGCGGGAAAATATTAACACCACCATTTTTACGAACAAGATCCCATTCACGTCCGGATCCGATGTGATCCATCAGAGAATGATAATTACGGCTTGGAAGCAGTGCTACATTGTTGATTCCACAATTTGACATACTTGATAAAATAAAGTCAATCAGACGATAACGGCTGGCAAAAGGAAGAGATGCCATCAGACGCACATTCACCATATCCGGAATCAATGCATCAAAACTATTCGGGAAAATAATACCCATCGCGCTTTTATTAGAAACTACCATTGTTCTTCACCACCTTCTACGTTATTATAAACCATGGCCTTAGGACCGATTACCGCATTGTCCCCAATGGTAATTCCAGGACCTACTGTTGCAACATTATTTTCATCACCTTCCGGCATTGCGCCTACGGTTGCATTTTCACCGATGGTAACCTTTTCTGCAATAATACAATGTTTTACCACTGCACCTGATTTAATCACAGAACCGCCCATAACAACTGCATCTTCAACGACTGCACCCTCTTCTACCTGAACACCAGCAAAGAGGATAGAGTGTTTTACCGTTCCTTTAATACGGCATCCGTCTGTGATCATAGAATTTTCTACAACTGCACCTGCATTGATCTTGTGTCCGGTCATACCGCTGTTTCGGCTGTAAATCTTCCAGTCGTCATCAAACAGGTTAATTCCGCTGTGTTCCGGATCCAGAACTTCCATATTTGCTTCCCAGAGAGAAGGAATGGTTCCTACATCTTTCCAGTATCCATCGAAACGATATGCATACATTTCCCGTCCATCTTTCAACAGATTTGGAATAATATTTTTACCAAAGTCATTTTCTGAGTTCGGATCTGCCTCATCGTTGATCAGGTATTCTCTGAGTACTTCCCATTTAAAAATATAGTTTCCCATAGAAGCCAGATTGGATTTTGGATTCTTTGGTTTTTCCTGGAATTCTGTAATCTTGCTGTTTTCATCTGTAACCATCAGACCAAAACGGGATGCTTCTTCCCATGGCACTTCCATAACGGCCACACTGAAATCTGCTCCTTTCTCTTTATGGAAAGCAAGGAAATCACTGTAGTCCTGTTTACAGATCTGGTCACCGGATAAGATAATAACATATTCCGGATCATAACGATCAATAAAAGAAATATGCTGATAAATCGCATTTGCAGTACCTTTAAACCAGTCAGAACCGGATGCTTTCTGGTACGGCGGAAGTACATGTACACCACCATAGAGACGGTCCAGATCCCACGGCTGACCATTTCCGATGTATTCATTCAGTTCAAGTGGCTGATACTGTGTCAGAATACCTACGGTATCAATTCCTGAGTTTACGCAGTTCGAAAGTGGAAAGTCTATAATACGATATTTTCCGCCAAAAGGAACTGCTGGTTTTGCTAGGTTCTGGGTCAGAGCATAAAGTCTTGAACCCTGTCCACCTGCAAGGAGCATTGCTACTATTTCTTTTCCCATATCTATTCCTCTATTCTATAAATATTTATTCGCCGGTTTCGCCTCTGTGCTTCTATATTTATGCGCTGTTATTCATTCTCATAAAAATTTCCGCCTTTCCATCTCTATTCTTCGGCTATTCGACTATTTTTATTTTACCAAATTGAAAGCGATGTGTCTAGAATATGTCAAAAAAATATCTATAATTTAGGATTTTTCATCAATATAACCATATTTTTCCATTTTTTTCGTCAAAGATTCAATTTTGAACCTCTCATGGCTAAAGCCACAAGATTCTTGGGAACTCCTTTCTACTGAAAAGATATTTACCAAGCTAACCCGATAGTTCCTATCGTTCTTTTTTATTCGTCTACGCCACTTCTAATATTCTCAATCCTTCATTAAG
>JALFGN010000029.1 GCA_022777285.1 Blautia sp. | reverse complement strand
AAACTGTATGGTAGAAATGTAATCCGCTCGCCTAAAGCGAGCAGGTGTCGCAAGACACCTATAGGAAGCACGCGACTTCAGTCGTGTGAGGCTTCACTTCTGAAAGATGGGCAGAACTGACTAATACTACAGATGAGTGTGATTTTATGAGTGAAAGGTTTGAATGGTACAAGGGAGTGATGTAAATGGATTTAAATAAAACAAGCAGATTTATCAGTTTGATTCTTCGACACAGGCCAGATACTATCGGAATCTCGTTAGATGAACATGGATGGGCAAGTGTTGAAGAACTTCTGGCCGGTATCGCAAAGACACAGTACATTGATATGGCAATGCTTGAGAAGATTGTGGCAACAGATAGCAAGCAGAGATATTCTTTTAATGAAGACAAAACTTTGATCAGAGCAAATCAAGGTCATTCCATTGACGTGGATGTAGAACTTCCAAAGAAGCAGCCGCCGGTAATCTTATATCACGGAACGGGAGAAAAATATGTAGCCTCGATTGATGAACGAGGACTGATTCCAAAGAGCCGTCTCTATGTCCATTTATCTGGTGATGAAGCAACTGCAACTATTGTCGGTTCAAGACATGGGAGACCTGTGGTGTATGAAGTACTTGCGAGTCAGATGTGCCATGACGGTTATGAATTCTTTCAATCTGTAAATGGAGTATGGCTCACGAAGGCAGTACCGGTACAGTATTTGAAAAAACTTAAATAAAGCAGTGGGAGAAGGTTCACCTTCTCCTCATTACAAAAGTTTTGGAGGGAAACGATATGAACTGTTCCATTTCGCATTCTATGATTGCCATTTTATCCTGAGATGCGAAATAAGACAGGTTAATTCTTCAATATTTATATTTTATAGAACGTGATAGCTTGGTATTATAATATTCATAAAGAACCTATTATGATTAAGTGAAGAAAGTGGCGAAGTTATGAAACTGTTATTCAAACAGAGATTGTTTTCTTGGTTTGATAGTTATGATATTTATGATGAGGCAGCTTGCAACTTGTACTAATAAGGAGTTTTTCCAAATGAAAAGAGAATGTCTGCTTGCTTCAGAAGAGGAGGATTTGGAAATTCCAGAGTGAGACACCGCACAAAACATGCATGACATGTAAAACTTTCATCCCTTGGATGGTCTGTAAACAGACTTTTCAAGCGGCATTTTTTGTTAGCGGATATTTATTCACGGATACTGAAATTCAAGGATAAAAGCGTGACGATCAAATTGATAGTAAAGATTCTCTTTGGAATCGGATTGTGGTATCATAAGGCAGACAACTTCCAATCTTATATGGCAGAGCTTCGTGATACCCAGGAACATGCTCTTCCTTATCTGCAGCAGTACATCAGTCTGGAGGAAAGAGGAAGCACAGGTGAATATCCGGAGATGTTGGAACTTCTTGAAGATCTGGTGGAACAGCTTGAAATCTGTACGAATAAGGAGTTTTTCCAGATGAAAAAGGAGCATCTGCTTGATTCGGAAGAAGAGGAGTCGGAGACTCCGGCTGAGATGTAAAGTGACAATTTTGCCCACTGGAGGACTGTTTATACAGCAGGTCTTTCAGTGGGCTTTTTTCGTTGTTGGTTATTCATGTGAAATATCGTAAAGCTCCTGAATCTCTTCCGGGAGTTTGTCCGGCAGCATGGCATTGATGCCATCTTCATTGCCGTCTTTTATCGCGGTCTCGTAGTACCAGCATTTAAACTTCAGCAGAGCAAGGGTTCTCTCCAGGGCTTTGATCTCGTCTTCCACGGCAGCTTTTCTGGTCTCAAACATCTCTTTTCTCTTCCCATAGCTGGAAGGGCCTTCCATAACCCACTGGAAGAACCGCTTGATATCTTTGATCTCAAGACCGGAGCGCTTGAGGCACTCAATCACGCGGATAGCCTCTAGTTCATCGTTGCTGAAGTAACGGATATTGCCTTTTCTCATCAGATTAGGGAAGAATCCTTCCTTGTCATAATATCTTAAAGTCGAAATAGGGAGATTGTACATCTCTGAAACCTGACCAATCGTGTACATGATGCACCTTCCTTCAAAAAAAGTTCTTGACCTAAAGTTAGGTTTAGGTTGTATGATAAGATCATTATAAGATAGATTTCAGCAATATTCAAGAAAAATGACCGCAAGGAGGATAAAAATAATGATGAAGACAGAAGAACTTAAGTTGGTTGCTGAATGGGATAAGACATTTCCAAAGAGCGACAAGGTAGATCACAAGAAGGTGACATTCATTAACCGTTACGGAATTACCCTGGCAGCTGATATGTATACACCAAAGAATGAAGAAGGCAAGCTTCCTGCAATCGCAGTTTCCGGACCTTTTGGTGCCGTAAAGGAGCAGTGTTCAGGACTCTATGCCCAGACTATGGCTGAGAGAGGATACCTGACCATCGCATTCGATCCTTCTTTCACAGGTGAGAGCGGCGGCCAGCCAAGATATATGGCATCTCCGGATATCAATACAGAGGATTTCATGGCTGCAGTAGATTTTCTGTCTGTTCAAGATAATGTTGATGCTGAAAAAATTGGTATCATCGGTATCTGTGGATGGGGCGGTATGGCTCTTAATACAGCAGCTCTTGACACCCGAATCAAGGCAACAATTGCATCTACCATGTACGATATGACCAGAGTCAATGCCAACGGATATTTCGATTCAGAAGCCAGCGAGGAGGTACGATTTGCAAAGAAGCAGGCTATGAATGCCCTCAGAACAGAGGAATACAAAAAGGGTAAATACGCAAGAGCCGGCGGATGTCTTCCACTTCCGGTACCGGAAGATGCTCCATTCTTCGTAAAGGATTACAGCGAATACTACAAGGGAAGATGCTACCATGCGAGAAGCCTTAACTCTAATGAAGGCTGGAATAGTCTTGGCTGTCAGTCCTTTATGAATCAGCCTATTCTTAAATACAGCAATGAGATCAGA
>JALFGN010000025.1 GCA_022777285.1 Blautia sp. | reverse complement strand
CCTTTTCTTTAAAGGGAAAATCTAAAAACCATTCTTTGCCTCTCTTTTGCAGAGTAGGCGCACACATCTTTCTGTTTTTGCAATGTCTGTAAATATAATCCATGTCAGATTTTCGCAGCGCAACGGATATCCAGTCCCAGGTATTGCGGATATAGACTTTAATCTGTGCTTCGTATTCACCTGTCTGATTATACATGACTGTCCGATACATAGATGGATATATGAATCTTGCATTTGGCATAGAAGGCTTTTTCCCATTTGGGTTTAATTTCCAGTTGGCAAGGTTACTTTTATAAGAGGATATTTTACCAATTGCCTCACGGATTGCCCCTCGGCGAAGATAACTTGGCATCTTGTAAAACTTTTCATCGAAATCGTATTTCGGATTCGGATGATCCTTTGTAGCGTGCACCAACGTTTCTACATACCTTTGCCTGTCAAGAGAGCCTTCTATGCTTGAAATGCTTTCCCAATTTTCATGACAAACAGCAATCAGGTAATCGACTGCACTTCGATATATAGCAACCGTCTGCTTAAAGATATGATTATAATGCTTGATTCTCACCGGTTTGACCGGCGAAAATAAAGAAAACCAGAAACAGATGGAAGAATTTATGACGGAAATGAAACATCAGGAACAGGAAGCACGACAAGCAGCGCCGCCTCTGCTGAGTCTGGAAGATGTTTTTCTCTGTTATTCCAAAGATGAAATGAAACAGATTGCCTGTTACTACGGATTCACCGGCTATAATAAATTCAACAAAAAAGAGCTGGCTCAGTGGTTAAAAAACCATCTGCTGGATACCGTATTTATGAAAAAGCAATGGTTAAACGCCTCCGAAGATGAAATTCATTTATTTGAAGCTGCCATAACAGAACAGGGTATCACCATGTCTGAAGACTTGCTTGGAAATTGCCATCTTCTTATGACCTACGGTGGTTTTGATGCGGAACTGGATTTTTATCAGGTTCCTGCAGATGTACAGGAAAAATACAAAAAAATCTGCACCCCAGAATTTCTGCGAATCCGTGAGCAACGTCAGACGCTTCTGTCCTACTGTGATGCTGCCATCTATCTGTATGGAATGATTCCTCTGGAAAAATTGACAGAACTCTATAATTCTTATGAAAATTCCAGCCTGGCAATCGCTGAAGTTCAAAAACAAATACAGGAATTTATTGCAGAAGATGAACCCTACATACTGAAAGAGGGATTTCTCATGGATGAAGATCTGGAAGAAGAAGATCTCTTCCGACACCTTTATCAGCAACAGCAATCCTGCTCCTATTACCTTCCCGACACCAGAGAAGAGTTTCTCTCCTACGGGGAATATGAATGCCAACAGCCAAATGAAGATACCGGATTTTTTCTGGAATACCTCCAGAAAAAGCACCACAAACGGCCGCCAAAAGACCTCATGCTTTTTTATCAACTGCAGGACGGAATCCGCATGAACGCTTCCCCGGAAGAACTCATGAATCTGTTGTTATACTTTGACTGCAAGCTTTCTTCCCAAAAGCAGATGCAGGAAGCCGAAAATCAAATCCTGAAACTGGAACGCTTTACCAGAAAATGGGACTATCGCGGACATACGCTGGCAGAAATTCAAAAAGATCACCAACCAGCCAGAACGAATACTGGTAAAATTTATCCTAATGCTCCTTGCCCATGCGGAAGCGGAAAAAAATATAAACACTGCTGCGGCAGATAAAAAATAAAGTAAAAGATGGCTTGGGCCACCACCCCGGCCCCAGCCATCTCTTGACTTCTTATATATATTTTTTTAAAACGTCCTTCATCTTGTCAAACTGTTCTTCCATTTCCTTTACTAACCTGAACTGCGTTCTGGCACGGACCAGATTATGTTCCGGATATGCCGTCTTAAAATACACATCTCCCTGTAAAAAGTCTGCAAGAAAACGCATACCGCACTCCAAAGTCATCAAGCGGGCTCCCCATGGAAGACTCTCGATTTCTGCCGGAGTCAATACCTCTTTTGCCATTTCCAGATATCCTTTGACATAAATCTCATAAAGATCTATGTCAAAATGTACCTTCTCCAGATCCTGCTCATCCTCTTCTGCAGTAGAAGCGCCAAATCGAATCGAATCTCCGAAGTCATTCGCTGCAAGCCCCGGCATAATGGTATCCAGATCAATGATACACAGCCCTTCCTCTGTATCTTTATCAAAAAGAATGTTATTCAGCTTGGTATCATTATGTGTTACACGAAGCGGAAGAACACCGTCTTCGAGCTGCTCCATCAAAGTACCGCAGTCCTTTTCCCGTGCAAGTACAAAATCAATCTCCGAACGACACACACGCGCCCGGTTCTTCACATCTTTTCTTTCTGCCTCTACAAAATCCCGGAAACGCTTTCTTGTATCATGAAATTGAGGAATGGTCTCATAAAGACTCTCTGCCGGGTACTCTCCCAACTGTTTCAGAAAATGTCCAAAGCTGAGTGCGGACTGATAAAACTGCTCCGGTCTTTCTACCTGCTGATAACAGACAGAATTTGGCACATAATGCAGGCAGCGCCATGGCTGTCCATTATCATCCTCAAAATAACTCTCGCCGTCTTTTGTTTTAATATAAGACAACGTCTCCCGGTCCAGATCTCCGCCCTCCTGGCGAATGATGTTACGTAAATACTCGGTAACACCAAAAATATTGTCCATTACCTGATCCGGATTTTTAAATACGTTGATATTGATCCGCTGAAGAACATAAAGCGGTACCTCTTTCCCATCCTGTCCCGGCATATAGACTGCATACGTCTCATTAATATGTCCCTCTCCAAACGGCTTGACATAACTGCACTGCGGACCGAAGCCGAACGCATAAACCGCATCTTCCAGGCTGCGGCTGTCCACCCCTTCAATTTTTCTTCTGGTAGAAAGGATGACTTCCCCGGCCTCTACTTTCCGACCGGATTCAATCGTACAGTTCGCTTTTACAACACTTCCCAGACCAACATGTGCACCGGCACATACAATCGAATCATGATCGACTACTGCTCCGCTGTTAATCAATGCAGCCCGCTCGATCCTGGTATGCGTATTCACAACCACTCTCTGCATAATAAAACAACCCGGTTCCAAAGTCGCGCTTGGACTTACGATTGCGGATGGATGAACCATGGCCGGCACTTCATATCCCTCTTCCAGCAATTTGTCTGTCCAAAACAAACGTGTTTTATTGTTGCCAAATGCCGCAACTGCTGCCGGATAATCCGAATGTCTGAGGACATAATCACAGCACATCCCAATCACATCCTCCCCCTTCGCTGCATCATCTAAAAACACTACCTTTTCATAACCCAATGCCAAAGCGGTCTCTTTGATCATCTGCCCGAAACCACCGGCACCGAGAATCAATAAACTTCTCATATAAATCTCTCCTAAACTTTTTATTCATTACTCTTGTTATTGATTTGCTTTCATCCCACTTCTTTCAGTATGATAACATGGAAGCTTCAATAAAGTCCATATGAATATTCGGTAAATAAAAAAAGCAGGCTGCCAATTTCCTGACAGCCCACTCTTTCAATGTCCCATAATTGTCTCAGAAATAATATTCATGACCTTCTCATAACATCCACCACAGCCAGTCGAGCAATTGGTGGTATTCTTTACATCTTCAAATACATTCAGAAGATCATGCATATTGCTGTGTTTATGTACCTCATCCAGAATGTCATAATAGCTTACATTCTTACATTTACAAACAATATAATTTCCTTCCGGTACCGCCTCTTCCTGCTTCTTCTCTTCTGCTTCTGTTTTCCAGAGACTGTGCAGATTACAATAAGCATAAACTGCAACTACTTCATCTCCTTCACAGATTGCAAAGCAAGCTTCCGGTTTGTCTCCCGGTTTTAAAGCTTTTCTCTGATTTCCCTGCTTCGTCTGCAGAGAAATCCATTCAATATAGTGTTCCGGAAGCATCGGATGAAGTACTTCTCCCACAGTTACAGTGATTTTGTTATTTTCAACGGTATATACCGGCAAATGCTTCTCTGCTGCTGCCTCTGTTGTTCCGGGAATCAGTTCCTTCATCTCCTGTCCGCAACACAGAAGCGGTGCACCGCTCTCCTTTACAAGTGCTACAATCTTTCCACAATGTTCACAGATAAAAAATTTCTGTTCCATATCATACACGCTCCTTCCGTTTTCAGACACCATTCTACTATAAAAAGAAAAACCTGTCAACTTCCTGACCCGCCATGTCACAATCCACAACTGTCCTAGATTTCCGTCTTCATCTCCATATGGATCCGTGTACCTCATTACATATTTCTTCCGTAACTTGTTAGTAATTTCATGAGCTGTCGCTAGAGTGATTTCATCACTGGTCAGCAAGCTGCTTCATTTTCTGTCATTGATTAGTTTCGATGATCTGAGGAGTTTCCTCCCCAGATCATGGTTAGATATAATGGGATAATTCTTT
>JALFGN010000144.1 GCA_022777285.1 Blautia sp. | reverse complement strand
TGGAACTACCAGAACATCTCCTTCTTTGAACGGATAACTTTTTTTATCCAGAATCACATTTCCGAATCCCCAGCGGCAAATACTGATTTCCATCAGATTATGAAAATGACTGCGCTCCGTTCCATATTCCCGGATCCATTCACTTCCCAGAAATCCCAGCACATCCTCGCCATTCGGTATTTCTAAAAACTTAAAGTCTGCATTTACTTCATTTTTCATCGTATCACCTTTTACTTTTTTATTTCTATCAGTCAGAAAACATCCGTGAAGACAATACCGTAATTTCCGGAAATGTGTCTGCAACGCTTCGCAATTCCCGGATAAATTCTGCCAGAAGAGAAGACGGACTGGAAACGATAGCAAGAAATATCTGAATATCTGTATAATGCACCGAACCCCTCCAAACTCACACATAATATAAAAATTATTTATATTATATAGAGGAAATATCAATTTTACAATATATTATAAAAGGATTATAATTCCATGCAAAAAATCATGATTTCCATTGCTTTGAATGTATCGGGAAGACACCATCTCTGTAAAAATACCCGCATCCGGCACTGTGGCAGTGAAATGACGTTTGACTTTCCTGCCAGCATATGCTAGTCTAAAAAAGAACTTAAAATACAAAATTCTTATCAATTTTCGGAGATTATTATGAACTACCAATCAGAAAACATCCGGCAAAAGATCAGAAATCTTCAGCCACTGATTCACTGCATTACCAATCCGATTTCCATTCATGACTGCGCCAATATCGTACTTGCAGCGGGCGGACGTCCTATTATGGCAGAACACCCGGCTGAAATAGAAGAGATCACGCAGACAGCAGATGCTCTGGCTCTGAACCTTGGAAATATCACAGATGCCAGAATGGAATCAATGCCAAAGGCTCTCCATACAGCTGCCGGAAATTCTATTCCTGTCATGCTGGATCTGGTAGGAGTCGCCTGCAGCCGACTTCGATATGAATTTGCCCAAAAACTTATGCAGATTCATATGCCTTCTATATTAAAAGGAAATATGTCAGAGCTTCTCGTTATGGCAGGAGAGACTGCTCACACGACCGGTGTTGAAGCCGGTGCCAGAGATTGCCTCACAGAAAAGAACAGAAATTCTCTGATTTCTCTGTTTCAGGAAAAAGCTGCACAATGGAACTCAGTTCTTTTAATCACAGGAAAAGAAGATATGGTCGTATCTGCCGATCAATGTGCATTTGTCCGAAACGGCTGTGAAACCATGAGCCAGATTACCGGAACCGGCTGTATGCTTGGAATGATCTGTGCGACTTATCTTGCAGGCAGCGACCCTTTTTCTGCCGCTGTTTGGGCTGCTGTAGAATTCGGACTTGCAGGGGAAAAAGCCGCAAAAAAAAGCAAAGGACCCGGTAGTTTCCAGACCGAACTTCTGGATTGTTTTTTCCTGCTTACAGAAAAAGAAATACAGGAAGAAAAAAAGCTGTTCTGAAAACAGAAATTTCGTTTTCAGAACAGCTTTTTTTCTATTCAGGCTGTGAGAATTTCACACAAAACTCCGAAAAGTGATTCTTTCAGATTCATGGAAGCCAGGGTTGCCACGGCATTTCTTCCCTGTTCTTCAATCAATCCATACAATTTTGATTTCAAATCATAAGAAACCTGTGCACGTTCCAAAATCGGATATACTACCTCTGCAAGGTTCTCTTCGTATTCTTCTACCGGATTCTGGAATACAACTTCTATCTTTGCAGAAACCGGAACGTCTTTTAATACCACTTCCATTCCGTTTATCTCTTTTTTCCACATTGCCTGTGCATTTACTTCCTGTCCATCCACAAGAACGTTTACTATATTTGCTTTCATGTGGAAGAAACAGAATTTCCAGGAACGTTTCTCCGGAAGTACGGACAGATTTCCTCTTGGACTTTCCACAACAAATCTATCCAGATCCTGCACCTGCTCTTTTTTCATAACAGTAGATACCCAGTTTTCATCCAGATCTTCTGCCGTATCGCCTTCATCTTCCCATAAAGTAAAGCTGCCTTCTTTGCCAGGGAATATTCTTACTTCCATATTTTCCGGATTATCTGTGCTGTTGTCAAAGATTTCCATATCTTTCAACGGAATAACCGCACCTTCTCTTGCAAGTACCGGCATTTCTTCTATACTTCTCCACAAATTCACCATACGGCCTCCTGTATATCTGCGGCCACTGAAGAAGTCATACCATACTCCTTCCGGAATCCATGTTTTTGCTTTGCCCATCAGTACTTCCGGATCCATTTTCTCTGTCACGGGAGAAACCATAAGTTCCGTACCAAAATAGAAATTGTTTGGTACCTGGTAGGCTTCTTCACGTTCCGGTTCCAGATAATACATCGGCTGCACAAGCGGTTCATTGTCCCGGCTGGCTCTGCGGTTCATGGTATACAGATAAGGAACCAGACCATGGCGCAGTTTCAGGAAATCCTTCATGACTGCTTCTACTGTTTTATTATACTTCCACGGTTCTTTTCCGTTAAATGGATTATCTGTGCTGTGAAGACGATTGATTGGAGAAAATACACCCAGCTGTACCCATCTTGCATTTAGTTCATCATCCCGGTATCCGAACATGTGACCTCCGATATCATGACTCCACCATCCGTAACCGATATTGCTGGCATTTGCAGTAAAATACGGCTGGAACTGCAGACTTTCCCAGGTAATAACCGTATCTCCGGAAAATCCTACAGGATAACGATGACTTCCCGGACCTGCATAACGGGAAAATGTCAGTGGTCTTGTTCCCTTCCATTTATTATCCAGATAATGATAATGGTTCAGCATCCAGAGCGGATCCAGTCCCGGCACTTTTGTAACCGTTCCCTGCTGCCAGTCAATCCACCAGAAATCTACTCCCTCCTCTTCCAGAGGATGATGCAGATCTTCAAAATATACTTCCATAAATTTCGGATCCGTCACATCAAAAAGCACCGGCTCTTTGCTTTCCGGATCAATTCCCATTCTTTCTGCAACTCGCGGATAAGGCTCCTCATATGCACGAATACCGTCTGCCGGATGTACATTCAACGTAATCTTCATATTATGTTCGTGAAGCCATGCCATAAATGCTTTTGGATCCGGGAAGAATTCACGATTCCAAGTATAACCGGTCCAGCCGCTTCCGTAAACAGGATCCACATCATCTACCAGATGCCAGTCCATATCTACAACTGCTATAGAGAAAGGAATCTCTTCCTTTTCAAAACGTTCTACCAGTTCCTTGTATTCTTCTTCTGTATATCTGTGATAACGACTCCACCAGTTTCCTAATGTATAACGAGGTAAAAGCGGTGTCTTTCCACAAAGATGATAAAAATCTTTCAGACACTCCACATAATTATGTCCATAACCAAAGAAATAAATATCCTGATTGTTTCCTGTACGTGGTTCTACTGTTCCATCTTCTTTTAATGCCATTGTTTTGGAATCATCAATAAGAGAAAAACCATTTTTTGACAAAATACCATGCTCCAGAGGAATCGCTCCGTCTGCTTCATCCAGTGTACGGGCTGTTCCAAGAAGATCTCTGGGCTCTTCCCCATAATGCCATACTCTTTCATTGGAGCTGCCGCCTGCCACACGGATCATAAGGCCACCTGGCGTAAATTTCTGTCTGTCATAATGAATTTCCAGATCTTGTGTATAAATATGAAGCTGCTCTCCTGCCTCACTTACCTTAAACTCCGGTACGGAAAAATTACGATCTATTACCATCTGTGTAGGGCGGTCCTCAAACACTCCACTTTCACTGTATTCCAGACGTACCAGTGCTGTTGTCAGCATGGAAATTCTGTAATGGTCTCCCTGAATGATACTTTCTTTTCTGCATAAAGGATTTCCAGACAACACATATTTCTCTAATCCCATTTTTCCTGTCCTCCTGATTCTGTTATCAATTTCTTAATGCCTTCCGGCATTTCTATCACAATAACTTCATTATACAGAATTATTTGTCCGTATACTACCTAAATTAAGACCAAAAACTACGTTTTTTTGACTTTTTGCCTGTCTGCAAAATAAAAAAGGACCCATGCCTGCGCATGAGTCCCACAATATACATTTAATCTACAATTCGTCTAACTGCAATATAAGGTCTGTAAAGAGCATTAGATGAATATTTAATTCCACCCTGTGGATACGGTGCACTGTTAGATGCATGTACAATACCGCCGTCTCCGGTAAGGATCGCTACATGTCCGGAATATACGATAATATCTCCGGCCCGTGACTGAGAATATGTAATTCCTCTTCCGGAACCTGCCTGTGCATCACTGGTACGCGGCAGACTGTATCCAAAATGAGCAAATACCTGCTGAACAAATCCGGAACAGTCAATTCCGTTTGTCAGGCTGTTTCCTCCATATACATATGGATTTCCGATAAACTGACTTGCATATGCTACGACTGCTTCTCCGGTCGCACTATAACCGCCGCCTGCATTGGATTCCTCTTCATAATCATTACCGGAAGATTCTTCTGTATACGAATCATTATTTTCCGTTGTATTTCCTGAATTATTAGAATTTCCACTATTACTGTTTGTTGTCTGCTGGCTCTGGGCAATGCTCTGCTGTCTTGCAGCTTCAGCGGCGGCTGCGGCTGCGGCCGCTTTACGCGCTTCTTCTGCCTTTCTCGCTGCCTCTGCGGCTTTCGCTTCCTCTTCCTGAATCTTCTGCAGTTCTGCATTCTGCTGTTCGATCAGATTTCTGTATTCCTCTGCCTGCGCCTGTACTTCTGCAATCTGTGATTCATAATCTGAAGCACTCTCTTTCTTTTTCTCAAGCTCTGCTTCCAGATTTTCCTGCTGTTCTTCCTGCGCCTGCCTCATCTGTTCCAGCTCACCTTTTTCCTCTTCCAGCTGATTACCAAGAGTCGTAACCTGATCTACTACGGTTTTCATCTTCTTCAGTTCATCCCTGTCGAACTGATACATCTTTTCTGTATATTCTGCCTTGCTTAACAGATCCGTAATACTGCTGCATTCCAGAAGCATCTGTGCCCATGCACCAGAACCTCCATTTTCATAAAGGTACTGAATTCTTTTCTTCATGGATGCATACTGCTCATCACGATCTGCTTCAGACTCTGCCAGTTTTTCTTTTGTTTCCTCGATGGCATCTTCTTTATCTGAAATCTCACCCTTCAGAATCTCAATTTCTGCCATTGTCTGTACCAGATGCTGGTCGATCTCATCAATTTCCGCCATCAGCGCGTTCTTCTGTTCTTCCAGTTCTGCTTCCTTACTTTCTGCAGCAGATAATTTACTTTCTGTATTTGCTTTTTCAGCCTGCACTTCATCCTTTCTTGCTGCTGCAACCGGCATCGCCTGTGCTGCTGCAAGAGTCAAAATAAGACTGAGACAAAGAAATCTTTTCTTCATATTGCTATGTACCTCACTTTAAAAGCTTTGTTTTACATGTAATATTTCTGAAACAAGTCTATTTCCTGACTATGATATCACATATTTATTACAATGACAAGGCAAAAAAATCTAATTATTAAATTTCTATGAACCACTGTGTTCCTGTTCAGGAGCGCCCCAAAAGAAGATACGACTCAGGGACGTTCCTGCGTGGGAACTTTATCCAAAAAAGGGACTCATGTTTTCCATGAGTCCCTGTGTTTTACTCTACGATTCTTCTGACTGCTATGTATGGACGATAAAGTGCATTGGAAGAATATTTGATTCCCCCCTGTGGATACGGTGCACTGTTAGATGCATGTACAATACCGCCATCTCCGGTAAGGATTGCCACATGTCCGGAATATACAATGATATCTCCGGCACGTGATTCAGAATAGGAGATTCCTCTTCCTGCGCCTGCCTGTGCATCGCTTACACGTGGAAGGCTGTATCCAAAGTGTGCAAATACCTGCTGAACAAATCCGGAACAGTCAATTCCGTTTGTCAGACTATTTCCTCCATATACATATGGATTTCCGATAAACTGGCTTGCATATGCGACGACTGCTTCTCCGGTTGCACTGTAACTGCTTCCACTGTTGGAAGTAGTTTCTTCTTCTACCGGTTCAGAACTGGATTCTGTAGAAGTACTGCTATTTGAATTCTCATTCGAACTGCTTCCTGTGCTTGTCTGTACTTCTTCTGTAGCTGTATTATCAGTACTTTCAACAGCCTGTGTCTGATTCTGTGCAGCTTCCTGACGAGCTTTTTCTGCTGCTTCCTGTGCTTTGCGGGCAGCTTCTGCTGCTCTTGCTTCTTCTTCCTGAATCTTCTGCAACTCTGCATTCTGCTGTTCAATCAGGTTCCTGTATTCCTGTGCCTGAGCTTCCACACTGGCAATCTGGGATTCATAATCAGAAGCAGTTGCTTTTTTCTGTGCTAACTGTGTCTCCAGTGTCTCCTGCTGTTCTTCCTGCACCTGTTTCATATCTTCCAGCTCGGCTTTTTCCTGTGTGAGCTGATTTCCAAGATCCGTAACCTGTGTTACAACTTCTTTCATCTTCTTCAGTTCATCTCTGTCATACTGATACATCTTCTCAGTATATTCTGCCTTGCCTACCATATCTAAGATATTACCTGATTCCAGAAGCATCTGTGCCCATGCCTTCGTACCGCCATTCTCATAGAGATACTGAATTCTTTTCTTCATGGATTCATACTGTGTCTCTTTTTCTGCTTCTGCTTCTTCCAGCTTTTCTTTTGTTTCCGTAATTGCATCTTCTTTATCTGAAATTTCACCTTTCAGAATATCAATCTGTGCGATCGTCTGTACCAGACTTTTATCGATAGAATCAATTTCATTCAGCAGTGCATTTTTCTTTGCTTCCAAATCGTCAGCTTTACTTTCCGCCTGAGCCAGTTTGCTCTGCGTCTCTGCTTTCTCTGCCTGTACTTCGTCTTTTCTTGCTGCTGCAACCGGCATTACCTGTGCTGCTGTCATTGCAAAAATAAGGCTTAAGCATAGAAATCTTTTCTTCATTTATATACCTCGCTCTCCTTTATGGATTCTGATTTATCTGTAACAATTTCGTAATCTTTTCTTATCGAAACCTATCATAACACAATCATTAAGGAAACGCAAGGTTTATTTTAACATTTTTTAATTTTTACGTCACACCTGTAACATTTTAGTAATATTTATTTTTCTTCCGGAAGGACTTTCTTTGAAGTCGCTACTACCTGATTGTCATAGCACCGGAAGATTTCTTCTACTTTCTTTTTATCCATTTTCGGTGAAAGCATACTTACTACAGGAACCACTACAAATCCTACCAGCATAGCAATGGCACCTGCATTGATTGGTGACTGAATGTAATGGAAAAACATATTGAACACTGTAATTCCGATTCCTGTAGCAAAACATGCCCATACCGATGCTTTTGTAACTTTTTTCCAGTAAAGTCCATACATAAATGGTGCAAGAAATGCGCCCGCAAGAGCACCCCAGGAAATTCCCATAAGCTGTGCGATAAATGTAGGCGGATCCAGTGCAAGAATAACAGAAATTACAATAAATACTACAATCAGCCCCTGCATAACATGAAGTTGTTTCTTTTCGCTCATGTCCTTCACCAGGTTCCCTTTGATAAAATCAAGTGTCAGTGTTGAACTGGACGTCAGTACAAGAGAGGATAAGGTTGACATAGAAGCGGACAACACCAGCACGATTACGATTCCAATCAAAACATCCGGTAAAGTAGAAAGCATATATGGAATGACTCCATCGTAAATCACACTGCCGTCTTCTTTATACAAGGAAGGATTATCAAACAATCTTCCGAAACCTCCAAGGAAGTAACAGCCACCGGAAATCACGATTGCAAAAACTGTGGAAATCACAGTACCTGTGCTGATTGCTTTTTCACTTTTGATCGCATAAAATTTCTGTACCATCTGAGGCAGTCCCCAGGTTCCAAGAGAAGTAAGGATAACAACTCCAAGAAGATTTAACGGATCCGGCCCGAAGAAAGAAGTAAATGCTCCAGGCTGTCCCATTGTCACCGGTACATCACTGTTCAGTTCTGCCAGTTTTCCTACTGCTACCATAAAACCACCCTGACCAGATAATACTGCCCCGATGACTGCAACAATTCCCAAAAGCATAATAATTCCCTGAATGAAATCGTTGATTGCTGTTGCCATATAACCGCCAAGAATTACATAAGCGCCTGTCAAAGCTGCCATAACAATTACACAAACGGAATACGGAATATCAAATGCCAGTCCGAACAATCTGGAAAGTCCATTATAGATGGATGCTGTATAAGGAACCAGGAAGATAAATACAATGGCAGAAGCTGCAATCCGCAAAGCATTGCTCTCAAAACGTTTTCCAAAGAAATCCGGCATGGTTGCAGCATGCAAATATTTGGTCATAACTCGCGTTCTTCGTCCCAGAATTACCCATGCCAGCAAACTTCCGATAAAAGCATTTCCAATTCCGATCCAGGTACTGGAAAGTCCATATTTCCATCCGAACTGTCCGGCATATCCTACAAACACAACTGCTGAAAAGTAAGAAGTACCATAAGCGAATGCAGTAAGCCACGGTCCTACATTTCTTCCTCCCAATACAAACCCTGCTACGCTGGAAGCATGTTTCCTCGAATAAAGGCCGATTGCAATCATAGAACCGAAAAATAATAACAACAGTAAAATCTTAATTCCCATTTTTTTCTCTCCTTATTTTTCACTTTAAACCGTAACACTTCAACTTTCAAAAGTAAAGTGTTCAAAGAAAAAGAGGCACCGCTGCCCGTAGAAACGGTGCTTCTTTTTTCTTTTTAAACAAATATTACTTTTTAAATACTTTCAGCTCTTCTTCTGTATAAAGCTTCATTCCTTCATTTTTCAATGTCTGATAGGAAGCCGCCTGATCTGATGTTTTCAGAACCATAGCACCGCCATTCACATCTGTGACCAGCGCATACATATACTCCAGATTCATTCCCCCTGCACTGAGTGTATCCAGAAGAGAGCTCAGTGCTCCCACTTCCTGTCTCATCTCCACTACAAGAACCGGTGTCAGAACTGCTGTATATCCTCCTTCCAGAAGTACTTTTCTGGCCTTTTCAGAATCAGAAACAATCATTCTGGCAATTCCATAATCCGTTGTATCCGAAAGACTCAGAGAAATAATATTAATTCCATTTGCTTTCAGGATATCCGTGATTCCTTTTAGTTTTCCGGGACGATTTTCCAGAAATATGGATAACTGTTCAATAAACATACTTTTCACCTCATTTCTTTTTTATTTATTTCTTAAATCAATGATTCTTTTGGCTTTTCCCTCAAATCTCTGAATAGAATTTGGCGATACAAGAGAAATCTTGACATCCAGACCAAGAACTACTCGAATCCGTGCTTTGATTTTTTTCGCAATGGCATCGACCTGTGCCAGAGAATCGGACATATACTGTGGAAGCAGCTCTACACGTACTTCCAGGTAGTCACTGTGATTCTGTCTGGTAACTACGATTTCATAATGCGGTCCGCATTCTTCGATATTCAGAAGCACTTCTTCAATCTGGCTCGGGAATACATTTACTCCCTTGATCTTAAGCATATCATCGGTACGTCCAAGAAGATTTTCCATACGTACTGTGGTTCTTCCACATTTACACGGTTCATACATCAGTCTTGTAATATCTTTTGTACGATAACGAATCAAAGGCAAGGCTTCTTTGGAAATACAGGTAATCACCAGTTCCCCTTTTTCTCCCGGCGGTAATACTTCTCCTGTCTTCGGGTCTATGATTTCCGGAATAAAATGGTCTTCATTAATATGCATTCCGTTCAGTTCCAGACATTCTCCGGAAACTCCCGGTCCCATCAATTCACTCATCCCGTAATTCTGTGTTACATTCATGTGTTCGCCCCATGCTTTATACATTTCCTGACGCATGGCTTCTGTCATAAGCTCGCTTCCCACAAGCGCTGTTCGCATGGAAAGATCTCTTTCCGGATGAATTCCGATCTGTTCTGCGACTTCTGCAATACGAAGTGCATAAGAAGGTGTTGCGATCAAAGTCGTCGTTCCAAAATCCTTCATGAACATCAGCTGCTTCTCTGTATTTCCTGTGGAAGAAGGAACGATCGCTGCTCCAAGCTTCTCCAATCCATAATGCAGACCAAGCGCACCTGTAAACATCCCATAACCGAAACAAATCTGTGCAATATCCTGCGGTGTAGCTCCTCCCATACATGCAATTCTACATACACAATCGGACCACACATCCAGATCTTTCTTTGTGTATCCTACGACTGTCGGTTTTCCTGTCGTTCCGCTTGACGCATGAATACGAATCAGTTTTTCTTTCGGTACTGCAAACAATCCAAATGGATAATTATCTCTCATATCCTGCTTGGTAACAAACGGGAGATTATGTAAATCCTCAAGGCCTCTGATATCCTCCGGTTTAATTCCGGCCTCATCCATTTTTTTTCGATAAGGGGCAACGGTATGGTAAACTCTTTCTACCGTTTCCTTCAGACGTGCGGTCTGCAGTGCCTCCATCTCTTCTCTTGGTAATGTTTCTTCTTTTGCCCAAATCATAATGCTGTACTCTTCCCTTCGTTGTAAATTCCTTTTATCATCAAAAACACCTATTTCCCAACTCAAAAGGCTATCATTCTATTCATAATACCATATTCAACGCGTCAAAGCAACAAAGTATTTATTATTTTTTACATCTATTAGTCCTTTTCCCTTCATTTTCTGTGCAATTTATGATAAAATATAATTATTCAAAATTTAAAGTTGAAGGAGCCGCTTACGAAAAAGAAACTCAATGATATTATTTACGTCATCTCCAGATATACAGAAATTGTTCTTTCCATAATTTTACTGATTGTAATCATTCTTCTGATTTTTCCCGTTCTATACAATTTCATCAAAATTCCCATCCTGGAAATCACATTAAATCAATTCAATGATTTTCTCGGGAACGCACTTTCTCTGTTGATCGGAGTAGAGTTCGTAAAAATGCTGGCCAGACATACTGCTGAAAATCTCCTCGAAGTACTGATGTTTGCCATTGCCCGGCAAATGGTAGTGGAACATCTGAATATGTTTGAAACACTGATCGGAGTCATTGCTTTAGGTACCATTTTTGCCATACGCAAATATCTGCTTATGAAAACAGCAGATTCTTCCGGAAAGCTTTATGACAAACTCTAAAGCGTGTTTGAAAAATGCTTTATGTTAACTGTAAATAATAAAAGGATGTGAATCCCTTCACATCCTTTTATTATTCATCTTGTTACTTCTCCCGTTCATGAAATCACAAATGGAACCACATAGGCCACAAGCGCAATTATCACTGCACAGGTAACCACAATACTCCATATTCTAAATTCTTTATCCATTTTCCGTTTTTCTTCCGCAGTAGGGATTTCTTCTTCCATAATAACACTTGAAATATCTGCAGTTACATCGTCTTTGTATTTTATTCTGCATACTCCGTAAATGATCAATCCCAAAACACACCAGATTACACCTGTGATTAACGCTTCTCTGTCAAGCTGCGTCATCATAAGCACATAAATAGCAATGCTTACCGGTGCTCCAATCATAATCCCCGGTGCTTTAAAGGGACGTTTCAATTCCGGATGTTTCTTTCTCAGGAAGAA
>JALFGN010000106.1 GCA_022777285.1 Blautia sp. | reverse complement strand
TATATTTTGCTGCATATACGCCTGCTTTTGCCGCTTCTTCTGAAACATAGTCCACCAGATCATGTACATGAAGGACGTTTCCGCATGCAAAAATACCAGGTACGTTTGTTTCCAGACTTTCGTTCACTACTGGTCCGGATGTGATCCTGCACAGTTCCACACCTGCTTTTCCGGAAAGTTCATTTTCCGGAATCAATCCGCAGGACAGAAGAAGGGTGTCACAGGAATAAAATTCTTCTGTTCCTTTGATTGGTTTTCTGTTTTCATCCACCTGTGCCAATGTAATTCCTGTCACACGTTCTTTTCCCTGAATGTCTACAACTGTGTGGCTTAATTTCAGCGGAATATCAAAATCATTGAGACATTGTACAATATTTCTCTGAAGGCCTCCGGAAAATGGCATCAATTCGGCTACTACCTTTACTTTTGCACCTTCCAGAGTCATTCTTCTTGCCATAATCAATCCGATATCACCGGAACCAAGAATCACAACTTCTTTTCCAGGCATATAACCTTCCATATTTACCAGGCGCTGTGCAGTTCCTGCCGTGTAAATACCTGCCGGGCGATATCCCGGAATATTCAACGCGCCTCTTGGTCTTTCTCTGCAGCCCATAGCCAGAATCACTGCTTTTGCTTTCAGCATCAACAGACCATCTTCCCGATTCATGGCAGTTACTGTTTTTTTTTCTCCATCCTGAATATCCAGAACCATCGTATTTAATTTATAAGGAATATTCAGTTCTTTCACCTGTTCAATAAATCGTCCGGCATACTCCGGTCCTGTCAGTTCTTCTTTAAAGGTATGAAGTCCAAATCCATTGTGAATACACTGATTCAGAATTCCTCCAAGCTCTTTATCTCTTTCCAGAATCAGGATATTTTCTACTCCTTCTCTTCTTGCAGAAGCTGCTGCAGCCAGTCCTGCCGGTCCTCCTCCGACTATAAGCAAATCATATTTTGTCATAAGTTTTCTTCCTCCCTGAATTTACTCCGACTATAATTACAGATTTTCTTTGATGGTTCCAACCAGAAGTTTTGACTCTTTTCCTGATTTTGTAAGTGTAAGAGGATCCATCTGAAGCTCTCTTGCCAGTATTTCCATCGTGCGTGGAGAACAGAAACCAGACTGGCATCTTCCCATACCGGCTCTTGTCCGACGTTTCACGCCATCCAGAGATTTTGCTCCCAGAGGTCTGTGAATTGCTTCCAGAATCTCTCCTTCCGTTACGGTCTCACAACGACAGATTACATTTCCATAAGCAGGATTTTTACGAATCAATTCTGCAATTTCCTCCGGAGTCGATTCTGCCACACAAGGAATGTCCTTTCTCTCTGAAAGAAACGTTTCCTTTTTCTTTGCCTGAAGTTTTCCGGCAACTGCTTCTGCAAGGTATTCTCCAATTGCAGGTGCACTGGAAAGTCCCGGCGATTCAATTCCTGCTGCATTGAAAAATCCTTCTGCATCTTCTGCCTCTCCCAGTACAAAATCTTCTCCTTCCTCTGTAGCACGAAGTCCTGCAAAGGATGTAATCACCATATTTACCGGAACGGTCGGTGCGCTGCGTTTTGCCTGAGATACCACCTTTCCAATTCCGTCTGCTGTAGTCTGAATTCCCTCTTTGTCCGGAATATCATCTGCTGTAGGTCCAACCAGAAGGTTGCCGTGCACAGTCGGTGTGATCAGAACTCCTTTCCCCATCTTTGTAGGAAGCTGAAATACAGTATGAGAAACAAAATTTCCTGCTTTTTTATCAAGCAGACAATATTCTCCCTTTCGCGGAGTAATGGAAAGTTTTCTTTCACTTACCATATTATTAAATACATCTGCATATACACCTGCTGCATTTACAATACAGGCTGTTTCGTATGCTCCCTGACTGGTAAGAACCTGATACCCCTTTTCTGTTTTTTCAATCTTGTTGACTTCTGTATTAAAATAAAAATCCACACCGTTTACATTGGCATTTTCTGCCATTGCAATCGTCAGTTTAAATGGACATACAATGCCTCCTGTAGGTGCATACAACATAGCCACCACATCTTTTGACAGATTTGGCTCCATTTCAAAGATTTCTTCTCCTGTTATAATCCGTAAACCTTCCACACCATTTTCTTCCCCTCTTGTTTTAAGTGCCTCCAATTTGGGAAGGTCTTCTTCTTGAAAACAGAGGATAACCGAACCATTCTGTTCATAAGGGAAGTCCAGTTCTTTTGCCAGTGCAGGCATCATGCGGCTCCCTTTCACATTCATGATTGCTTTCATCGAACCCGGTTTTGCATCAAATCCGGCATGTACAATGGCACTGTTTGCCTTTGATGTCCCACAACATACATCCTCTTCTCTCTCCAGAACTGCTGCTTTTACATCATATCTGGAAAGCTCCCTGGCGATGGAACTGCCTATGACTCCGGCTCCAATAATAATCACATCGTACTTCATTCTTTAGCCTCCTGCTTTTGATTTTTCAAATAAAAAGACAAAGCAAACATACATGCATCTTTTGCATGTAAATTCCGCTTTGTCTCTCATCTCTGCGTTTACCTTTTTCTATTTTTCTCTTTCTCTTTTACATGAACCATACACTCTGATTCGTCGTCGATATAGAAACTGCTCCTGCTCCCAGTGCATCCATAATATCTTCTTTATCTGTAATCAGCCCTCCGGCAATCACCGGTACACGCGTCTGGGCTGTGATTTTGGAAATCACCTTCGGCATCAGCCCCGGCAAGATCTCCACTACGTGCGGATGTACACATTCGGTCTGCTTCTTAATATTCTCATAAGCCATGGAATCAATAACAAAAAAACGCATGATCGTAAACAATCCAAGTTCTCTTGCCTGTTTTATGATCGTCGGCTTTGTTGATATCACACCATCTGCCTTCGTGGTGTCCTTCAGAAAATTAACAGCAATTTCTCTGCTGCTCAGTCCCGAAATTAAATCAATATGTACCATGACTGTTTTTCCCGCAGCTTTCAGCCGCTCCACAATTTGTCTGATATTACAGATATCCCCATAAAGCACAAACACAATCTGTATATCCGAAGTAATGCACTTATTCAAACCACTTTCGTCTTTTATGGCAGCGATTACAGGACAGTCTTCCAATTCCTCAAGTATTCTGTATGGATTCATTCTGTTACTCCATTTCAGTCTCATATACTGCGTATTAAAGAAAAAGACAAGACAATAAAGCTGTTTCTCAGCTTTATCCTCTCGTCTCCTCTCTCTTACTTTATCTTATCATAAAGTATTTTCTCGTGCAAGTCTGAATTTTATTTCTCTGTATATGGATTAATAAAAACATAACACCGGACATCCGGCTTCTATATTTTCATAAAGTGTTGCTGCTGCACTGGTCGGCAGATTAATACAACCATGAGAGCCACTATATAAATAAATGCTGCCGCCAAAAGATCCTCTCCAGCTGGCATCATGAAAACCGATTCCACCATTAAATGGCATCCAGTACTTCACCGGTGATTCATATTCATACGTTCCATCCGGCTGTCTGGTTCCGCGCAGAACCTGATCTTTCTGTTTATACATAAGTGCATAAGACCCGGAAGGTGTTCTTCTGCCAGATTCATAATACGTACCTGATACAAAATCCGTATCCATAATGAGTGTCCCTTCTTTATAGAACCACAGATGCTGATAGGAAAGATCCACTTCCACATACGTATTTCCAATATCATTTTCCCCATAAGAGACTGCAGTGCTTGCATACGCCGGTTCCCTGGTCGTTACTGTATGGTTCATAATGTCTTCATACAGTTGTTCTGCCTCTTTTTGCTGATCGATGCGAAATCCATAACTTCCTCCGCTGATTGTAACCGGCTCTCCTGTCGCTGTACGGGTTATGGTTCGATCACGTCCTACCGTATTATACGTATTGGCAAGTTCTGACACATAACTGGTGATGTTGGCCATAAGTCCCTCTTTGTTTTCCACATAATTTCCAACCTCATCATAAGTCATCCAGTCTTTGACTGTCATTCCATCAAGAGTCTCCTGCTTATCCCCGAATGTATAAGTGACTGACACGGTCGCACAGGAATTCCATACATCCTTCTGATGACTCAGGGTTGCATCTTCTTTCAAAACAGACGGTGTCTCATAGGCTCCTGTATCCTCTACAACCACAGATTTTTCTCCGTTATTCGCAGCCTCTTCCACTGCTGCCAGAAGAATCTCCCCATTTACAGTCGTTCCCTGTACTTCTTCCTGAATCACAAACTGATTCTCCTGATATGCAATCTGTGCATCAACAGGCGCTTCCATATTTTGTGCCTGCATACAATCCAATGCATACAACTGTCCTTTCAATGCCGCTTCATCAAATTCCACACTGTGATCCGTTTCATATTCTGTACTGCCCAAATAACCCTTGATCCATAAAAATGGATTCTGCTCATCAATCACTGTCTGTACAAAACCGTTACTTACATATTTATAATCAATATCTTTTCCTTGAATTTCTCTTACCTGATCATCGCGGAATTTGATTTCCAGTTTGTAATCTTCCACATACTTGCGAATCCGACTTTCTGCACTTTCTGCTGTCTGATTGGAACACACCACGTGATTGATACTGGTTCCTTTAAACAAGCGATCTTTATAATAATATGTACCTGCACCATAAGCAGCAACACAAACAAGAACTGCTGCACCGGCGATTCCGGAATATAATTTCTTTTTATTTATTTTCTTTCCAGATTCCGGAATATTCTGTATTTCTACAGACGGTTTTTCCGGCTCTTGTATTTTTTCCGCTTCTTTTTCTTCTGTCTGTTTCTCTTCCTGCTTTTCCGCTTCTTTTTCTTCTGTCTGCTTCTCTTCCGGTTTTTCCGCTTCTTTTTCTTCCGTCTGTTTCTCTTCCTGCTTTTCCGCTTCTTTTTCTTCTGTCTGCTTCTCTTCCGGTTTTTCTGCTTCTTTTTCTTCCGTCTGTTTCTCTTCCGGCTTTTCCGCTTCTTTTCCTTCTGTCTGCTTCTCTTCCGGCTTTTCCGCTTCTTTTCCTTCTGTCTGCTTCTCTTCCGGCTTTTCCGCTTCTTTTTCTTCTATCTGCTTCTCTTCCGGCTTTTCCGGTCCCTTTACTTCTGACTGCTTCTTTACTGTCTTT
>JALFGN010000096.1 GCA_022777285.1 Blautia sp. | reverse complement strand
CTGTAAAAAGCCCGGATGGCTGCCGGAAACAGAAGGTAGACATCTACTACCGCTTTATCGGAAAGATTGATTAAATGAAACTCCCTGCGTGTCGGGATGCGGTACGCAGGGGAAGCAATAACCTTAACTATGGGAGTCCGGGATTTGTTTACCAGATGTGTCTGTGTATTTAGAATTATGTGAAATATTAGGCATCAGTCTAAATGAATTTTTGGCAGGTGAAGATATTGAGGTAACTAATGTAGAAAAAAAATCGGAAGATACACTGATACAGATATCAAAAGATAGTAGTCATAAACAGCGTTATTTAAAGAAGATTATTGCTGTACTTCTTATTGCTGTGGGAGTATTTGCTATTACTCTTGGAATCATGGTATGTAATAAATTGCGGCAACCACAAAATTATATAGAAGCAGTAGATCCGGATAGTGTAGAAATGAAAACGGCTGAATTGTTGTCCGGATTTTGATAATTTTACTGCAAAGCTTATTGCAGCAGATGAATATTCAAAATATATGACAGAAACGCCAATCTTGGAAGGTGTTGCAAACAGAGAATATTATGGAAAATCTGCGACCTCTATAGAGAACAAAAGCACGATAGAGTACGGAACAGAGCAAGGATTGGCAGCACTGATCTATGGCGAACAAGGAGTGAGTTCGTTGCCGATACAGGACATTACAGGAGAATACATAGATACAGATAATGAGTATATGTATTATTATTCGGCTGAGTTTGTAAAATAAGAATAGCAAAAGTGAGAAGAGGATATTACAAATCATTGTTTTGATAATTCGGTGGTATCCTCTTTGTGGATTTCAGAATTTGTTTCTCAGCTTTCGGTATTCTCTCGGCGAATATCCTTTCAACTTGTGAAAAAGCCGACTGAAATAAAACTGGTTATCATATCCGACAATCTTAGAAATCTCATTGATGGAATAAGTTGTTGTTTCAAGTAACATCTGAGCATTGTTGATGCGGATTCCCACAATGAATTGCATTGGTGTAGAACCGGTATATTTTTTGAAATTTCGGATAAACCAGCTGACACTCATGCCTCGTGAGGCAGCATAATCATCAATATTGATATTTTGATTGTAGTTTTCACTGAAAAAGGTAACAGCATTATCCATCTCATGATCAAGGTATTCATTTTTTAATATGTGCTCTCTTGTCAGTTCACGGTGGAAACTGATCAGAAGATGACGTAGCAAAAGGACAAGCATTTCCTCATAATTATCTTGACAGCGTTGGAGCTCGATAATAATACGCTTGAAAATTTGTTCATATTCATTAGATGTACCCACTTGAAAGACACGTTCTTTATCCGGAAACCCATATTGACGTAAGATATTTTTCACATTGCTTCCTGTGAAGTGAATCCAGTATACTTCTGTCTTATCTTCTCCGTAATATTCATATTTCTGAAGTTCTTTCGGTCTGTACAGTACAATGTTGCCGGCTGGAACAATCGTTTCGTTATTTACATTATCAAAATGAAAATGCCCACAACCAGCAGTGATATATATAATCTGATAATCCAGACGACCCCTTGGACGGTAGGTAGGAAGTTTGGGATGTCTGGAAAGACGGTAAGTACCACAGCTACCTACAATCAGCGGACGACTTTTGTCTTTGAAATCCATATGTGAGTGGTTCAAATAACCGGTGTTCAAATACATAGGACAGCACCTCTTTTCGCACTTTTTATCATTGTATCATTTAGTGCATATTTTGTCTAATCCAATTTATAGACATATTTTGCGGATTAGGATAAGCTATATATATATAGCATAACTAAGGAACGTAAACAAAAAAGTAAAGTATAAGGTTTGCTTTAGGGAAACAAAGAACAAAAAAGTATATGTATTGGAGGAGAGTTATTTATGATCGTACCACGTTATTATGAAAATCTAAGCGTACTGCACGAAAACACAATGCCAGCCAGAGCCTATTATATTCCGGCATCCAAAAGAATGGATAACTTGGTGGAACACAGAGAAGAATCAGATCGTATGCAGTTATTGAATGGAACTTGGAAATTCCAGTATTTTAACAGCATCTATGACATTCAGGATTCTTTCTTTGAGAAGAATTATGATACAGAAAATTTTGATGAGATTCAGGTTCCAAGTGTATGGCAGATGGCTGGATATGATACACACCAGTATACAAACATCCGGTATCCATTTCCGTTTGATCCACCATATGTGCCACAGGACATTCCGTGTGGAGCCTATGTACATACTTTTGAGTACAGTAGAGATGAGAAAGCGCCAAAATCTTTTTTGAACTTTGAAGGAGTAGACAGTTGCTTTTACGTATGGATCAATGGATCTTACATAGGATACAGCCAGGTTTCGCATATGACCAGTGAGTTTGATGTTACCGATGTACTTCAGGATGGAACGAATACGGTGGCAGTGTTGGTAATGAAATGGTGTGATGGTTCCTATTTGGAAGATCAGGACAAATTCCGTATGAGTGGTATTTTCCGGGATGTGTACATTTTGAAACGCCCAAAACAGGCAATCAGTGATTATCATATTAAAACAAGAATTGAGGATATGCTTGCGAAAGTAGAAATTGAAATGAAATTCTACTTTCCCTTAAATGTAAAAATTTCGATTGAAGATAGAAACGGAGCAGTTGTAGCATTAGGAAGTATTGCTGAAGAAGGAACAGCTGTATTAGAAATTGCAAGTCCGGAACTTTGGAATACAGAAAATCCATATCTATATAAACTGATTCTTGAAACAGAGAATGAAGTAATTGTAGATCACATTGCATTAAGAAAGATAGAGATTAAAGACCAGGTCATTCACCTAAATGGACAGAAGATTAAATTCCGTGGTGTCAATCGACATGATTCCGATCCGGTTACTGGATTTACAATCAGTCTGGAACAGCTCACAACCGATCTTACGTTAATGAAGCAGCATAATTTTAATGCGATCCGTTCCAGCCACTATCCGAACGCACCATTTTTCTATGAAATGTGTGACAAGTATGGATTCATGGTGATAGATGAAGCAGATATTGAAGCTCATGGTCCATTTATGATCTACAGAAAAGAAGACACTGATTACAATCGGTTCAAACGATGGAATGAGAAGATTGCAGATGATCCGGTATGGGAAGAGGCAATCGTTGATCGCGTAAAACTCATGGTGGAACGTGACAAAAACCGTTTCTGTATTGTTATGTGGTCAATGGGAAATGAGAGTGCTTATGGCTGCAACTTTGAAAAAGCACTGGAATGGACAAAGAATTTTGATCCAGACCGTATCACACAATATGAGAGTGCAAGATACCGTAATTATGATGAAACATATGATTACAGCAATCTGGATGTGTACAGCCGGATGTATCCGGCGCTTTCCGAAATTCAGGAATATCTGGATAAAGATGGAAGCAAACCCTTCCTTTTGGTAGAGTACTGTCACAGTATGGGAAACGGACCTGGAGATTTTGAAGATTACTTCCAGATGATTCAGGATAATGATAAAATGTGCGGCGGCTTTGTCTGGGAATGGTGTGACCATGCGATTGCTCATGGAACTGCTGAGAATGGAAAGACTATATATGCTTATGGGGGCGACCATGGCGAAGAAATTCATGATGGCAACTTCTGTATGGATGGATTAGTATATCCGGACAGAACGGTACATACAGGACTTTTGGAATACAAGAATGTTTATCGCCCGGCAAG
>JALFGN010000076.1 GCA_022777285.1 Blautia sp. | reverse complement strand
ATCCTCTTTGGAGATTGCCATTTTACCTGTGATTGTTTTCTGCCCCATACTGTCAATCTCGTTTAAGGTTTTGGAAATATGACGGGCAGGCTCATACTTAACCTGTTCCTTTTGAATACGCTTCTGCAACTTCTCCAATCGCTCTTTATCCTGTTTGATTTGATATTGCAGGGAAGTCAAATGCTCTGCCGTACTTCCGTATTCGCCACGCTGAAAGCCTTTGAACCCTTGTTCCGTCATATAGTGAAACAACTCATCTTGCAGTATGCTGTACGAAGCTCGGAACATCGGTTTCCCGTTCTTTCTTAGCAATGGATTTCCTTTTTCATCGGTCAGCGGAATATCCGATTTCCATTTCTTTGAATGGCTTATCTGATTAACAACCGCCTTGACCGTTCCTCGCAGTTCGGGGTCTTTGCAACGCTTACTCCATAAGATTTCTTTCTCCACCACAGGCAGAACCATAGCGTGAAGATGATAGTGGTAAACCTCTTTTCCAAGTTCTTCGGTTGCCGCTACATTGATTTCATCAGCGTGCATTACTGCCGATATAACATTGTCAGCACCGAATTTTTCTTCGATGAAATGATAGGCTTCTTCATAAAACTGCTTTGCGTATTCATAACCACCGTTACGCTCGAAGTACATCGTGTTCACATCAATCACAATCTCATTAAAGAGTGTTGCGTCTTTCCTTAACCCACGAAGCGACACCTGCCCGTCTGTTTCCATCTGCTTTAACTGTTCCATATAGGTCGGGGCAGTCGGTTTTTTGAAATGCACATTAAAGGGTATTCGTTCCACAATTACATTCATATTTTCATAGGTTTCATTCTTGCGTTCGTTGTGCCTTTCCGCCTTGCTCACATCAGAAGCGGTGTACTGTTTTACCCTTGCACAACTCATATCTGCCTTGTTGGTTTTTGCCATTTTGCTCTCCTTTCCAGACAGGGGCGAAGCCATTACACAACATTCTTTGAATGTGTGTAACCCACTATGACACTTTCAGACTTCGTCTGCAAAGATGTCGTGGGCAAGGGAGTTCCCCCTTGACCTCCTTATGATACCTCAATCATAAAAACAGACTGTCCACTCATCAGACAGCCTGCATTATTCTCTCGGTATATCGCCCATCGGCAAAGACCAGTACCACAGAAAGCCTTTCTTTTTGGAGATAACTCCTGCTTTCTTCTTTGCCTTTTTGATGGTCGATTTCTTGAACCCTGCGGCTTCAAGTCTTTCTTCGCAATCCGAAGAAAGCATTTCTCCGTCTTTCAGCATTTCCAAAAGAAATTCTTTTGCCTTGATTTCCTTATCGTTCGGTCTGCCCATTTTAGGGGCAAGGGATTGGAACGCTTCTTCTGCTGTCATTTCCATTTCAGAGATAAAGTCCACTCCTTTTTCTGCAACCTCAAAGAGAATTGCAGAGCCTGTCGGGGCAAGGTTGGATTTCACTTGCACCATATATCTTTCCGCTGGTGCTTCTTTGTTCGGTGTGCGTGTGATTGCAAGAATACTTCTTGCAGCACCCGCAATATCAATAGAACCATTGGTACGATAAAGTGGATTGGTATCTCTCATCTTGTTCATATGAGCGATAATCACGATTGCACAGCCAGTATTCTTCGCAACCGCAATCAGATGATTAAACTCTGCTCGTGTTTCGTTGGCATTGTTCATTGAACAGTTCTCTCCGATATAGGAACTCATCGGGTCAAGAATTAAAAGTTTTGCGTGATACCTTTCGATTGCTTCAGCAATACGGTTATCCCCAAAGGATAAAGACTTTTCATCTTCCTTGATGAAGATAAGATTTTCTCCATTCCCACCGGCTGAATTAAATCGGGGTACTACCGTATCGTCTGCGTCATCTTCCGTTGTCTGATAGATGATAGTCATAGGCTCGGTTTCTTCCGTTTCAGTAAAGGGCAGAGGTTCGCCCTTAGAGAGTAGGGCGGCAATGGAAAGCATTAACTTGCTTTTTCCATCGCCCGGATCGCCCTGCAACAGCGTAACCTTGCCGAACGGAATATACGGATACCACAGCCATTTCACTTCTTTCGGTTCGATTTCACTTGCCTTGATAACTTCAAGAGGTACATTTACATTCATTTCATTTTCCGTCTGCTTCATTGTTCTTCGTTCTCCTTTTCGATAAATACTTCGGGCAAAGCACTACGATACAGCGGAAACTCTGCTTGCAGTCATTACTGCACTTTCTGCAAAGTTCGTTGTAGGTAATGCGATTTCTTTCATTCAGAAACAACGCCCACTCTTGTTTCCGTTTCTTGCTCATTCTCGGCATATCAATCCTCCTTTCCGCCTGAAAACAAAAAAACCACAGGGAAGATACTTACTGCCTTGTTTCTGTCATTTTTCGGGGCGAAAATCGGGCAAAATTGCCTTTCTAAGCCTTTCAAAAAATCACACAAGGTATTCGTACTAACCTGTGGTTATGTATGAAATTGTGGGGTTTTGGGTAACAGAAAACACCGTATTTCTACGATGTTTTCTGTCACATATATTCTATTTAAGATACTGACAAACTGGGATTTGACGCTCCATCAAACTGAAATTTGAGTCTCTGTAAAACTGGAATTAACCCATACAATTATTTTAATTTAGAGGTTCTTACGCAATTATCCGTATTTTGCAATTTTTCTATACTGGAATGCCAGGAGCATGGTCGGGGCAAACTCCGTTATGAGCTGTTCAATCTGCATACGCTTGCATCCTTCTTATTAAGAGCACCCTCATAACCTTCAAGCCAAGACAGTTTATAATTGTTCCTCGCTCATAATCATCAAGAGCTATGCAATACTTCTTTGACATATATTTCACTCCTTCAAAAAATCCTTAAACGGTGCTTCGGTGGATACAAAGGTATCGTATGCAAAGTTTGCCCCCAATACTTGCTGCTGTCCATATTCTGAAGCACAGCGGCTGCGGACTGGAGAGATACACTATATTCCGGGGAACAGCCGCCAAACAAAACAACGATTTTCAATTTTTTCATTGCGCTACTTTCCTTTCTGCTAAATATTCCTCCAGGCACAGCCCTTTTTCATACATCTCTGTAGCTGCCTCTACGCCCACATACCGATAATGCCATACTTCCTCGGCAACGCCCGTGATGTCGGTTTTGTTTCCGGGGTAACGGAAGATAAAACCGTATTTGTAGCTGTTTTCTTGTAGCCAAAAATAAAGGTCATAGGTGGCCCCATTGATGTCCACGGCCAAACCAATTTGATGTTCGCTGTATCCGGGAACAGCTACCCATTCCTTTGCCAGTTTCTCCGCTTCGCTCTGGGAATTTCCCTCTTTGCGGTATCCAGCCACTTTGTCGTCATAGAGCTGCTGCTGCTTTTTCTGCGTGCGGTAACCGGATACGACCATAGGCAGTTGATCCCAATTTCCTTCCTTTGCTGCTTCCAACATCTCCATGAGAGGATCATAGATGCGTTCATCTACTTTCTCACCGCCGGGCACCTCTACCAGTTTTGGCTCGTAGTTTTCGGGGATCGCGTTTTCATAGTTTACCAACACCAAGTTCCAGTCGGTGTCATCATTTGCTGTCTGCGTGTTTTGGGGTGAGCTTTCATCCAAAAGGCCAACTTGCACATCATCAGGCCCCTGCGTTGTGGTGTCGTTTACTTGGGAATTCTCAGGCGATTCTTTATCTCCAAACAATGTGAACGCATATACACACACAGCCACGACCAGAATGACTGTGGCAATACTTCCCCAAGGAAAGCGCCTCCGCCGCTGCTTTTGCCTCCGGCGATGACCTTCATTGGGAACAGGCAACATTTTTTCTTCCATCATATAAAGCCTCCTTTCTGAAGGGGAACAAAAGCGCCCCTGTCAGCATTTATTGTACTGAACAGCGGCGCTTGGAACTTTAATATGAAGTTGTTTATTTCCTAAGAAAATCCTAATGTAAGGGGGAGATTTTACTTATGTTCTATCCAGCGGCGGTCCGCAGCTTTGCATCGGACAACACTTTCCCTCTCACATGATATTTGTCAACAGAAATCTGGATTTGAAATGTGTAGGCGGTGTTGTTTTTGACCTTCAAATCCAGCCGGCCTTCCGCCACCGCCGCGTCAATTCCTTGGGGAATGCCGGGCGTATTGCGGTGAGGGTCGATTCCATGTGTATGCTGTTCTGTAACAGTCAGCGGAGTATCCTTCCCATCATTTCGCTCCTTTCGGTGATTTGTTTCATAAAAGAGCAAATCCATGCTCCTGTCAGTATCATTCTACTGGACAAGAGCATGGATTG
>JALFGN010000046.1 GCA_022777285.1 Blautia sp. | reverse complement strand
CCACTCCTGCAAGGGCTGTTTCGCTGTATGCTCCCAGCATGATATTATCTGCCAGGTTGACACTGATGGTAATTACATTTTGTAAGACCAGTGCTGCATAGATCGAAAAAAAGTTTTTATAAAAAGTTTTCATGTATCTTTCCTTATCACTTTCTGATTTCCATCATTTTTTATTAGAAGAATGAAATAATGGCATGTACATTAAATTTCAGAACCAGAAGCAGCGCAAGACCTATCAAAGCAGCTATGATCCGCCTCGCAGGACTTGCTGTAAAACCAGAAGCTGTATCGGCTGCTGCAATTGCAGGAAAACTCATCTTTTTTCCCTCACTTTTAAAATTTCATCAAAGAAGGCAAGAGTGGTGAAATCAGCACGATACAAATATTTCAAGCTGTGTAGCAATTGCCCCTACAAGAAAGAATTTTACGAGACACTGGAAAATATCCATAATCTGCAACCACAGTTGGAATGACAACTTTTAACGAACCTTGACAACCACAATAAGCAATTAAACCTATCACGGGAGAAGTCTGCCCATTTATAGGCTGTCTTCTGGCAGGGTGAGGTATTGAGAGTGGTTGTAACGGCAACTGCGGCAGATTTTATGCACACATATACTGCCGTGAATAATTCAGGCTTATTGTTTTATTTCATATATCCACCCTTCATAGGGGACACTGCATGTTTAGAGTAAATATTCAGGCAACCGGATTTATATTTCTCCTCTTTTGGTTTCCAGGATGCTTTTCGCTCTTTCAGTACCTTGTCTACCTCTTCTGCTGTACATTCTTTTCCGTCAATTCCTACGATTTCAAGTACACGTTCCGGGATATCAATCCGAATCAGGTCTCCTTCTTCCAGAAGCGCAATGGGTCCTCCTGCTGCCGCCTCCGGAGATACATGTCCAATTGCCGGACCCTTGGATGCACCGGAAAAACGTCCGTCTGTAATCAGAGCAATACTTTTGCCCAGTTCTTCATCCGATGAAATGGCTTCGGTTGTATAGAACATTTCCGGCATACCGGAACCCACCGGTCCTTCGTAACGGATAATCACTGCATCTCCTGGTTTGATTTTATGCGTAAGTACTGCTTCAATGGCATCCTCTTCACAGTCAAACGGTCTTGCCTTTAATACAGCCTGGAACATTTCCTTAGGAACAGCAGAATGTTTTACTACAGATCCTTCCGGTGCAAGATTTCCTTTTAAAATAGCAACGGTTCCATTTGTTCCGATTGGTTCTTCAAAGGTACGAATGACATCGGTTCTCTTCAGATTCCATGGTTTCAGATAAGCTTCGCATTTTTCATAAAATCCGTTTTTCTTTAATTCTTCCAGATTTTCTCCCAGTGTCTTACCGGTTACTGTCATTACATCCAGATGCAGCATGGATTTGATTTCTTCCATGATTCTTGGCACACCACCTGCATAATAGAAGAACTGTGCCGGCCATTTTCCTGCCGGGCGGATATCCAGAAGGTAATGCGCACCTCTGTGCATACGGTCAAACGTATCCGAGTCAATTTCAATTCCGAATTCATGCGCAATCGCCGGAATATGCAGCAAAGAATTGGTAGAACCGGAAATTGCCGCATGTACCATGATTGCATTTTCAAAAGCTTCTTTTGTTACAATATCACTGGCTTTTATTCCTGTTTTCGCAAGCTTCACCGCCTGAACGCCAGCTTTGTATGCCACTTCTTTCAGATCGTCACAAGTTGCAGGCATCAAAGCAGAACCCGGCAGCATAAGCCCCAGTGCTTCTGCCATGATCTGCATGGTAGAAGCAGTTCCCATAAAGGAGCAGGCACCACAGGAAGGACATGCATGTTGTTTGTAGTAAGTAAGCTGTTCCTCACTGATTTCTCCTCTGGTACACATAGCCGAATAAGCACCGATCTGTTCGAGCGTCAACAGATCCGGACCTGCATCCATCACACCGCCCGTTACAACGATTGCCGGCAGATTCAGTCTTCCGATTCCCATAAGAATCGCCGGTACGGATTTATCACAGCTTGCGATAAACACACCTCCGTCAAATCCTGTAGAATTTCCATGAATCTCAATCATATTGGCAATCATATCTCTGGAAACCAGAGAATAATTGATTCCGTCATGCCCCTGCGCAATCCCGTCACAGATATCTGTCGCATAATAACGCGCACCCTTACCGCCTTCCTCTGCGATTCCCTTTACTGCCTCTTCTACAAAAAGATTCAGATGGGCACTTCCCGGATGACTGTCTCCGAATGTACTCTCAACCATAATCTGTGGCTTGGACAAATCTTCTACCGTCCATCCCATTCCCATCTTCAAAGGATCGTTTTCCGGCGCAAGTGCTCTTACTTTCTGACTGTCCAGTTCCATATTTTTTCCTCCATTCTTCTTTTTTGCTGTTCTCTTTCTGTCTGATCACATCATAACACTTCAAAAGTGGTACGACAAGAAAGACTGGTGTATTTCTACTTTTTAATTGCTTCTTTCTCTTTGAAATCCCAGATTCCAAGCGGATCGTCTTCCGGCAAAAAAGTTCCGACAAATGGTATTCATTTGGCAGTTTTTCTCCTACACGCACAGGCGTGTTTTTTATCATTTGGAAAATTTCTTCCTCCACTTGTTCTACCAACCGTTTTCCCTTCAAATTCTTTCGTTCACTCATACATTCCTCCGCTCATTTTCATCCATACTATCATTAATTCTTATGGTATTTTTTTATTTCCTGTGTCAAGGGATTCGCCCATGCCATTGCTTTTTATCCTGTTTCCCATTATAATGGATAAAGGAAAAGGAGAACAAGATTATGAAACGATTATTAACTTATCTGAAGAAGCATCCTCTGGCAACCATACTGGCTCCGCTTTTTAAGATGCTGGAGGCAAGCTTTGAACTGTTTGTCCCCCTTGTGGTGGCAAGGATGATTGATGTGGGAATTGGCAATTCGGATTCTGCATATCTCTGGAAAATGGGCGCCCTGTTGATTTTTCTGGGAATTGTAGGATTTGGTTTTTCCATTACTGCCCAGTATTTCGCTGCAAAATCTGCTGTTTCTACCGGAATGGCTCTGAGAAATGATCTTTTTGCACACATCAATACTTTATCTTACAAAGAGATTGATGCCATTGGCACTTCTACTTTGATCAATCGGATGACAAATGACATCAATCAGGTGCAGAACGGTGTAAACATGTTTCTCCGTCTGTTTCTGCGCTCCCCTTTCGTTGTTTTTGGTGCCATGCTCATGGCATTCACCGTCGACGCAAAGGCAGCTGTTCCCTTTGTCATTACCATACCGGCACTCCTGATTGTAGTTTTTGCCATTCTTCTGATCACTATGCCGCTGTATAAGAATGTACAGAAGCAGTTAGACAAAGTATTACTGAGCACCAGAGAAAATCTTCTTGGTATCCGGGTGGTTCGCGCTTTTAACCGCCAGGAAAATGAGATGAAAACCTTCCAGGAAGATAATAACCGGCTTTTTGAAAAGCAGATTCATGTAGGAAAGATTTCCTCCCTGCTGAATCCTCTTACTTACGTAATCATCAATCTGGGAACGATGGCCATTCTCTGGTTCGGAGGAAAGCAGGTCAATACCGGTTCTCTCACACAGGGACAGGTGATTGCGCTGATCAACTATATGTCTCAGATTCTGGTGGAACTGATCAAACTTGCAAATCTGATCATTCTTCTTTCAAAATCCATTGCAAGTCTGAATCGTGTAAACAATATTTTTGACATGGAACCTTCCATTAAGAAGAAGGGATCCTATATGCCTGCACATACTGCCATCGGATCCGTTGCCGGTGTACCTGCAGTCGAATTTTCCAATGTTTCTCTTGCCTATGGCAGCAACAGCAAGAATTCTCTGACCAACATCAGTTTTCGCGCTATGCCCGGACAGACCATAGGAATCATTGGCGGTACCGGTTCCGGAAAAACAAGTCTGGTAAACCTGATCCCCCGCTTTTACGATGCAAAAGAGGGTGTGGTTTCCATTGACGGTCATAATGTAAAAGATCTGAATCCCGTTTCCATTCGCAAGCATGTGGGAATGGTTCCGCAGAAGGCCCAGCTCTTTCAGGGCACATTAAGAGAAAATATGCAGTGGGGAAAATCCGATGCCGAAGATCCGGAAATCTACGCAGCTCTTGATATGGCCCAGGCCAGAGAATTTGTCGATTCCAAACAGCAAGGACTGGATCTGTTGATCGAACAAAACGGCAGCAATCTGTCCGGTGGCCAGAAACAACGACTTACCATCGCAAGAGCACTTGTACGAAAACCGGACATTCTGATTCTGGACGACAGTGCATCCGCTCTGGATTTCGCTACCGATGCAAGGCTGCGAAAAGCCATAAAAGAAGGAACCGACGCAATGACGGTATTTCTTGTTTCCCAGCGTGTCTCTACTGTCCGCAGCGCAGATCAGATTCTGGTCATGGACGATGGAGAGCTTGCCGGAATAGGAACTCATGAAGAATTGCTGAAGAATAACAGCGTTTATCAGGAAATCTGTGCCTCACAGCTTTCCAAGGAGGAGGTGTCCAATCATGCGTAAACAAAAAACTGCAGAGGAAACTGCAAAATCCCTGAAAAATCAGACTACAATGAAGCGGATTCTTTTCTGCATCCGTCCTTATACTCCGCTGGTTGTACTTTCTCTTTTCTTTTCTTTGATTTCCGTTGCACTGACTTTGTATATCCCCATATTGACCGGACGGGGCGTAGACCGGATCGTAACCAAAAGCAACGTAGATTTTAAAGGACTGCTTTCCATTATCTTTACCATACTGGTATGCATCCTCATTACAGCAATCTGTCAGTGGTGCATGAATCATATCAATAACAAGATCACTTATAAAGTAGTAAAAGATCTACGTATTCGGGCTTTCAATCACTTGCAGGTTCTTCCGCTTTCTTACGTGGACCGGCATTCCTCCGGCGATCTGATCAGCCGTGTGATCACAGACATCGATCAGTTTTCTGATGGTCTGCTTCTCGGGTTCACACAGCTTTTTACAGGCGTGATTACGATTCTTGGAACGATTTTGTTTATGCTGAGTATCAATCCTTTGATCACGCTTGTAGTGGTACTTTTAAGTCCTATGTCATTCCTGATTGCAAACTTTATTTCAAAAAAAACATTTGTCATGTTTCAGAAGCAGTCCGAAGCAAGAGGGGAACTGACCGGACTTACCAATGAAATGCTGGAAGGAATCAAAGTGGTTCAGGCTTTTGGCCATGAACAGGAAACTTTGGAAAAATTTGAGGAGATCAATCAGCGTCTTTCGGACTATTCCCTCCGGGCAACGTTCTTTTCCTCGATCACAAATCCTGCTACCCGTTTTATGTATTCCTGTATCTATGCAGGAGTTACCATTGCCGGATGTTTCGCTGTCGCAGGCGGAATGCTTACTGTAGGACAGCTTTCCAGTTTCTTAAGCTATACCAACCAGTATACGAAGCCTTTCAATGAAATCACCAGTGTCATAACGGAATTTCAGAATTCTCTGGCCTCTGCAGCACGTGTATTCGAATTACTTGACCAGCCTTCGATTCCGGATGACGAACGGGTTCCGGTTCTTCTGGAAAATCCCAAAGGCTCTGTTTCCCTCAAACAGGTAGATTTCTCTTATATACCGGAAGTGCCCCTTATTCAGAATCTGAATCTGGAAGTAACACCCGGTCAGCGGGTTGCCATCGTAGGTCCAACCGGCTGCGGCAAAACCACACTGATTAATCTGCTGATGCGTTTTTATGAAGTCAATTCCGGTTCCATTCAAGTAGACGGAAATGATATCCGTTCCATTTCCAGACATTCCCTTCGTTCTGCCTATGGTATGGTACTCCAGGAAACCTGGCTGAAATCCACTTCCATCCGGGAAAATATCGCTTACGGAAAACCGGATGCTTCGGAAGAAGAAATCATCCAGGCAGCCAAAGACGCCCATGCACACAGCTTCATCATGCGCATGCCGGATGGATACGACACCATCATCACAGAAGGAGGCCAAAACCTGTCCCAGGGGCAGAAACAGCTTCTTTGCATTGCCCGTGTCATGCTTTGTCTGCCGCCTATGCTGATTCTTGACGAGGCCACTTCATCCATTGATACGATGACAGAAATCCGAATCCAAAAAGCATTTGAAAAGATGATGAAGGGACGAACCAGCTTTATTGTAGCCCATCGTCTCTCTACTATAAAAAATGCCGATGTAATCCTCGTTATGGAAAACGGACACATCATCGAACAGGGAAAACACGAAGAGCTGCTTGCAAAAAATGGATTCTATGCCAGACTGTACAACAGCCAGTTTGCTCCTGTATAGGAATTAGGGGTATAAAAAATAACTGCGGTTTTTCCGCAGTTATTTTTTATCGAACCAAATGGCAGGCAACACAATGTCCCGGCTCCAGCTCCACAAGATCCGGCTGTTTCTGCCGACAAATTTCCATACAAGATTCACACCGGTTCTGGAACGGACAGCCTTCCGGTACATCCAGAGGACTGGGTGCTTCACTTTCAATACTTTCAATTGGTTTGGAAAAATCCATATGGATATCAAAAATCGCTCCCATCAGTGCCTGGGTATAAGGATGTACTGCTTTATCTGCAAGATCTTCCCCCGGTATCACTTCCACCACATTTCCAAGATACATCACTGCGATCTGATGCGCAACACTCTTTACAAGAGCAATATCGTGACAGATAAAACCAATGGTAATATCTTTTTCTCTTTGCAGCTTACTTACCAGTTCAATAATGGTTTTCTGAACAGATACATCCAGTGCTGCCGTAGCCTCGTCCATAATCAGAATTTCCGGTTCCAGTGCCAGTGCCCTTGCAATGGCAACTCTCTGCCGCTGCCCGCCACTCATGTTATGTGGATAACGATCGGCAAATTCTTCCGGCAATTCTACCATTTTTAACAATTTTTTCGCAGCTGCATCCTTCTCTGAAGCTCGTATCCTTCCAAAATTCATAAGCGGTTCACAAAGAATCTCACGAATCTTCATTTTCGGATTGAAAGATGCGGACGGATCCTGAAATACCATCTGGATATTTTGCCGGTTCCGACGCAATTCTTCTCCTTTTAATTTTGTGATATCCTTGCCGCGATAAAGAATTTGCCCTTCGGAAGGCATATCCAGAGACACGAGGAAACGCATAAACGTGCTTTTTCCACATCCGGATTCTCCCACCAGCCCCAGTGTTTTTCCTTTATACATTTTCAGATTCACATCATGATTTGCAAGCAACGTACGTCCTTTGGAAGCGGCAAATCTTCTTGTTACATGTTTCGCCTCCAGGATCACTTCTGCAGTTTCAAACAAAGCGCTCACCTCCCAAAGACGGAACTGCATCCAGCAATGTCTTTGTATATTTCTTATTGGATTCATGAAGAATATAATCACGGGTTCCCTGATCTTCGATTCTTCCGTTTTTCATAACAATGATAAAATCCGACATATACATAGCAACCCCGAGATTATGGGTCACTACGATAATTCCTGTACCATAGGTATCTCGAAGTTCCAGCATCTGACGGACGATCTGCGCCTGTGTCGTTACATCCAGCGCAGATGTGGGTTCATCTGCCAACAGCAATCTCGGCTGATACGTCATGGCCATGGCGATTCCCACACGCTGACGCATACCACCGGAAAGTTGAAAGGGATAGGACCTCATAATATGATCGCCACTGGGCAGACGCATCCGTTCCAGCATCTGAATCCCCTTGTTCCAGGCATCCTTTTTTGAAATTTTTTCGTGGGTCTGCAAATATTCTGTAAAGACATCTCCGATTTTTCTGGTAGGATTCATCATCGCACCGCTGTCCTGAAAAATCATCGAAATGTCGGTTCCCCGAATCTTACGCCACTGTTCCGGAGAGTAAGAGAGCAAAGAACTTCCATCCAATGTGATATCCCCGGCGGTTACCTTGCCACCGCCAGGAAGCAGCCCCAGCACTGCGCGGATAACCGTAGTCTTACCACTGCCGGATTCTCCCACCAGACTGATAATCTCTCCTTGTTTCATGCGCAGACTGAAATCCTGAACCGTTGGAATATTTTTATAAGAAATGGTTACATTTTTAATTTCCAGCATTCCAATTCCTCCTTATTCTGTTTTCGGATCCAGGATATCCCGCAGAGAATCTCCCAACATATTAAAAACTACCACTACAACAAAAATCGCCAGTCCCGGAAAAATCATCAACCAGGGGGCTGTCTGCATACAGGCTCTTCCCTCGTTAAGCATATACCCCCATTCCGGTGAAGGGGGCTTGGCACCAAATCCCAGAAAAGAAAGTGCCGCCAGTTCCAGCATCATGGAACCGATATCTGTTGCCGCTGTGATAATCAAAGTAGGCAGTGCATTCGGAAGCATATAGCGCCAAAGCATATAAGGTGTTTTTGATCCGGTCACAACGGCAGCAGACACATAATCCCGGTTGCGGATTTTTAAAACCAGAGATCGGGCAAGTCTTGCATATTTCGTCCAGCTGACTGCCACAATGGCAATAATGGCATTCTTGATACTTGCCCCCATAATACCGGCCACTGCCAGAGCAAGAACCAGCCCGGGAAATGCCAGCATCATATCTGCGATCCGCATAAGAACAGCATCAATCCAACCGCCAAAATAACCTGCAATGCCCCCCACTGTGGAACCTACAAGAAAAATCAGTGCAACCACACCAAAAGTGGCAGACAGGGAAGCCCTTGCCCCATAAATGACTCTGGCATAAATATCCCTTCCCATTTTGTCCGTGCCGAAAATATGCCCTTTACCGGGCGGCAGCATCGCATCCGCCAGACTGCCCTTCAAAGGATCCACACCGCCGGAAACAATGGGTGCAAAAACAGCAGCCAGTATAATCAAGATTGCCAGTACAAGAAACATACTGAACTGCTTATATTTTTTCAAAAAATTAAGTACTTTCATGCTTTGTCACTCCTTTAGCCGCATCCGGGGATCAATAGAAATATAGGATGCATCCACGATCAGGTTGATTACCATATAAATCAGACTCATCCATAACACATAACCCTGAATCAGATTGTAGTCACAAGATGTGATCGCGGATACTGCCAGATTGCCAAGACCTGGATAGGAGAAAATGACTTCTACTACGGAAGTACCACCCAAAAGACTGCCAACAGACATTCCAAACATGGTAATCAACGGAAGCAGCGCATTTGGAAATACATTTCTCCATATGATTTTTGACTTTTTTACCCCTCTTGCCTGTGCACCGATTACATAATCCTGACTCAGTTCTTCCAATACAGCCGTACGCACCTGCCGGGTATACTTGGCTGCCATTGCAATGGCCAGCGTCAGAGCGGGCAGAAAAAGGCTCTTAAAATCCCCGCTCGAACTGATAACCGGAAAAATCGGAAACTGTACGCAAAGAAACAGCATCAGCAACAGACCCACCCAGAAATTTGGCATGGCACATCCCAAAAATGTCACTCCCCGAATCAAAAGATCGATCCAACTGTCCTTATACAATGCCGACAATACGCCAAAAGGCACCGCCAGAACAAGCATGATTACCATAGACATCGATGCAAGTTTTAAGGTAGGAAGGACTCTTCCTGCCAGCAGTTCCAGTACCGGCTTGTTCAGAGAATAAGATTTCCCGAAATCTCCATGAAGACAATGGGTCAGCCAGCGCACATATTGCATCAGAAACGGATCGTTCAATCCCATCTCCTGCCGTGTCTGTTCCACCAGTTCTTCTGTAGGCATCACACCGGTCGCTGTAAACATATTTCGCACCGGATCTCCGGGCGAAATATAGGTCAACAAAAAAGTAATAAAACTGATACCGATTAAAACAATCAAAATATGAGAAATTCTGGTAACAAGTTGTTTTTTACTCAAAATAATCACTCACTTTCAGAAAAAACGATTACTCAGCCGGTATAATTTCCGTACTCAACCAATAGTAATCTGCTGTATGGATATGTGCGGTTGCTACATTTTTCGAGTAAATCATAGATGAGTTGTAATATCCGTCAATCAAAACTGCTGCATCGTCAATCAAAATCTGCTGCATCTGGAAAACCAGTTCCTCCCGCTTATCCGGGTCCATTTCTCCTTTCAGTTCGTCATAGAGCGCATCATATTCCGGGTTTGAATAAGAACAATATGTACTTTCGGTTGCCCAGTTTGCCATAAACGCAAGTGGATCTCCTGTTCCTACTGTAATCCAGTTGTTGTTGTTAAAGTCATATTCTCCTGCTGCCAGTTTGCTCCACTGATCATCGGAAGAACCATAGTCTGCTGTACAGCCGATACCGATTTCTGTCAGATACTGAATATGGGCATCCGAAAAATCATTAAGCAAACGATTCTCATAGGAAACATAACGCAAATTAATATTTTCTCCGTCCAGTTCACGGATTCCATCTCCATCGGTATCCACAATTCCGGCATCATCCAAAAGTTCCTTTGCCTTTTCCGGATCATAAGAATAAGGGTTTTCAAGCTTGTCATAACCATAATTTAACGTCTTTGGCAAGACTGAGAATCCCGGTGTATACAGACCACCAATGGTCTTGGAATTGCAGATTTCCTCGTAATCAATTCCCATGAGGATCGCCTGACGCAGTGTCTTATTTGCAAGCACTCCGTTAAAATTCATCCAGGAAAATCCGCAGCGCACACCAGAAGCGATATCAACCGTAAAGTTTTCATCTTCCTGAAATTTCTGAATATCCGTAACATTTGTGATATTTTCTACCAAATCTACCTGACCACTTTGCAGCGCCATAGTTTTTGCAGAAGCATCTCCCATAAAAAGAATCTTCACCTCATCATAAGGAACGTTCTCCCGGTAATTTGGATTTTTTACCATATCATATCCAACACCCACTCCGATAAATTCTTGAATCATATAAGGACCGGTGCCAATCGCACCATTGTCGAAATCCGTGATATGTTCCACATCCAAAATAGCCATTGTCGGATGTGCCAGCTGACCAGGCAGATTTGCATACGGTTTGGAAGTAACGATGGTCACTGTATTCGCCTCATCATCTGCAGTAACGACCGCTTCATACTCCAGGTATTTCTCTGGCTTTGCAGAACCGGAAGGTCCCATCTCTTTCAAATACTCAAAGTACGCTTTTACCTTTGTTGCTGTCAGAGGGCAACCATCTGAAAAAACAATTCCTTCCTTCAGCTTAATCACCCATTCGGTATGCGCTTCATTAACCGTATAACTTTCTGCAAGCCACGGTTCTACTTCCATAGCATCATTGAATTTAAACAATCCCTCACTGATACCGTAACGCATACAGTTCCAACCGGAGCTTTCTCCAGAAACGGTACTGACCGAACCATCGTCATACATCTGACAACCAAAATTCAAAACCTTTTCCCTGCTGTCCAAAGTCTTTGCAGTGCTTGCGCCTTCCGTACTTGTGCTACTGCCGGAACCACAGGCAGTCAGACTGATCACCATCAGACCTGCTGCCAGAAGAAATGCTGCTCTTTTTTTCATAATCTTTTTTTCCTTTCTTTATTCGTCCACAAAGCCGTACGTTTTATCGCAAGAAAAAGAAAAGGCCGGATGCTGTGCATCCGACCTGAAACGCTTCTCTGAAACTGCCACAACAACCTCTATGCCTGTGCGCATAGCGATTATAAAGTGAAAAGGATATAAAATCTTTGTCTTCCAGTAAAAGGATTTCTCGTCTTCCGCAAGAACCTTTGTAGAAAATAAGCAGGTCTCCTGACTTAAGCGTAAACACCCTCAGCGCCTTCCCAGAGTTTGCACTCCAGTGACTCAATGCCTCGGACTGGCCATCACAGTGACGGGATCGTCCCGGATTCTAACCGGATTCCCTTTTAATCGAACATTATATCCGAACTTATCTCCTGCGGCTTTTTTTGCCGACTTATGAACTTTTTTTCATATGTATAGTATGGCATATGCACCCGGAATTGTCAATATGTGAAGCCTCACACGACTGAAGTCGCGTGCTTCCTATAGGTGTCTTGCGACATCTGCTCGCTTTAGGCGAGCGGATTACATTTCTACCATACAGTTTAAACTCAGTAGTCTCATTGTCTATGCCGACATAAGAACCGCATTTAAACTAATTAGCGTAGAAAATGTGCAAGTGCTTCTCTTACAAGCTTCAGGAA
>JALFGN010000030.1 GCA_022777285.1 Blautia sp. | reverse complement strand
TAATGATTTTGGTGTTGCCGCCACTTCTTATAATTCCTCCGCCAAAATGTGGAATCAAGCATAGGTAACAGGATGGCAACGGAGAATGATTTGGCATTACGCAGTCCTTTGGCTATATTATTAGGATGAAAGTCAAGTTCTTTGATTGCTTCTTCTATCGCCAGGCGTGTGCTTTCTTTTACTGTTTTGCCATTAATGTATTTGGAAACAGTACCTACAGAAAGACCGGCACGAGCTGCAACATCACGTATTGTTGAGGCCATAATAACGCCTCCCTTCTTAATGTGATTGGCTTATAAAAATATTAGCATAATTGCAGAAATTATTTAACGCTGTTAAAGATGCATATATTCCTTAATGAATCCTGTGATTGCTGTTCGCTCCGTTCACAGCAACTTGGTCAAAATCCATTCCACTTGCTGTAAACTGTCAGGAATGCTATATTATAAGAAATATCTGTCGTACTGTACAGTTGTACCAAAAATAAAATGTATGGGAAAGACGGTGAAAAAATGATACCGCCTGTAAGAATACACGGACGGAAATGGGATGTGGAGGAATGGAGCATGTTTAAAGAAATTAGAGATGAACGGGCTTTCAACGGGATTTTAAATCAGATTATAGAGAACATTCAGAATGGCAGTCTCAAAGCGGGCGATGCCCTTCCGGCGGAGCGGACAATGGCGGAGATCATGGGAGTATCCAGACCGGCAGTCAGAGAAGCTTTGAGAGCACTGGAACTGCTGGGAATAGTCAAGCCGGTGCCGGGAGGCGGAAATTATATTACGGAGGACCTGGATACCTGGCTGATCGAACCTTTATCCATACTTTTTAAATTAAATAATGGATATCTGCGCCAGAATCAGCAGTTCCGTGCGGCACTGGAGCGAGAAGCGGCAATTCTTGCGGCACGAAAGTGCACACCGCTGGATGCAGCAGAATTATGGGTGATTCTTGCACGGCTGGACGCCGCAGAAGATGAAAAGATACGGGGTGAACTGGATCGCGAACTTCACAAGAAGATTGCAAAGATCGCAGATAACCCTATGGTTTACAGTGTCCTTGCGGCAGCAGATCAGCTTACTGAGAATATTGTTTCCGGGACGAGAGACTACATTATGAAAAAGAATAATTCTGTCAGAGAGGTTGATGACCAGCATCATCGGCTTGTTAAGGCAATCATCAACGGAGATGCAGAACAGGCGGAACGATGTATGTCTGAACATATGGATACGATTGAACGTTATATGGAAGAAATGCAAAAAGAATCCTGAGAAATTTTGGGCATTTTTACAGAATAAATTGATATGACCTCTATTGCATTTTGGTAATACCAGCGGTATAATTAAAATATAAATTGGTAATGCCAATAAATAAAACCGGCAACACCAGAAGGAGGGACGAAACAATGGGATATGTGAAATGGTCACATGAGACACTGAATCATTTTTGCGGAGACGTATTCAAGGCGTTTGGTTTTACAGAGGAAGAAAGCAATCAGATCAAGGATGTGCTTCTTACGGCTGACCTTTATGGAATAGAAAGTCATGGCATGCAGAGAATGGTGCGTTATCATAAGGGAATCGAAAAGGGAACGATCCATCCGCAGGCAAAGCCTGAAATTGTATTTGAAACACCGATATCTGCAGTGATTGATGGTCATAATGGAATGGGACAGCTTATTTCCGTTTATGCAATGAAAAAAGCAATCGAAAAAGCCAAAAAGACCGGAGTTGGAATTGTAACTGTCCGTGAGTCTAATCATTTCGGTATCGCCGGATATTATGCAAAGATGGCGTGCGATGAGGGACTTCTGGGAATGGCCTGTACAAATTCAGAGGCTATTATGGTTCCTACGTTTGGCAAAAAAGCCATGCTTGGATCAAACCCAATCGCAGTAGCTATGCCGGCAGACCCGTATCCGTTTTTCTTTGACTGTTCTACCACGGTAGTTACAAGAGGAAAACTCGAAATGTACAATAAAATGGAGAAACCACTTCCGGATGGATGGGCCCTGGACAAAGATGGTCATGCAAGTACAGATGCACCGGATGTCCTTTCCAATATTGTTGCAAAGAAGGGCGGTGGAATCATGCCCCTTGGTGGAAATGAAGAGGTTACAGGAAGCCACAAGGGATATGGATATGGTATGCTGTGTGAACTATTCAGTTCCATTCTTTCTATGGGTGTTACTTCGGATCATTGCTGCACATTCCCGGATAAAACAGGAATCTGTCATGGATTTATGGCAATCGATCCGGCTGCATTTGGTGATCCTCAAGCAATCCGCAGACACTTTTCAGAATACCTGGAAGCTTTGAGAGAAAGTCCGAAGGCAGAAGGCAAAGATCGTATTTATACACATGGTGAAAAAGAAGTTTTGGCAGAAAAAGATAGAAGAGAGCATGGATTACCTGTAAACGATAATACGATGGTCGAACTTGCTAATCTGTGTGGATATCTCGGACTTGACTTTAATAAATATTTTGATGGATATGAGCTTCCAAAAGAAAGCAAATTCTTTACCGGTAATTATTAATAGATTAGAAGATTGCTGTGAACGGAGTGAACAGCAACAATAGAAGAGTCGAATGATACGGTTTCGCAAAATTTAAGATACCAGGGAGGACAATAGAAATGGATTATGCAAAAGAATCTTTAAGACTGCATGGAGAATGGAAAGGTAAGATTGAAGTTGTAACAAGAGTACCTGTAGAAAATAAGGATGATCTGTCACTTGCCTATACACCAGGTGTTGCACAGCCTTGTCTCGAAATCCAGAAGGATGTGGATAAATCTTATGATCTTACCAGAAGATGGAACATGTGTCTGGTAGTAACTGACGGTTCAGCTGTTCTTGGACTTGGAAATATCGGACCAGAGGCCGGAATGCCGGTAATGGAAGGAAAATGTGTACTTTTCAAGGCATTTGGCGATGTAGATGCATTCCCTCTTTGTATCAAGAGCAATGATGTAGATGAGATCGTTAATACAATTTATCTGATCTCCGGTTCTTTTGGCGGAGTAAATCTGGAAGATATTTCAGCACCGAGATGTTTTGAAATTGAGAAGAAATTAAAAGAAAAATGTGATATCCCGATTTTCCACGACGATCAGCATGGTACAGCGATTATCACTCTTGCCGGTCTGACCAACGCACTGAAGGTTGTAGGAAAGAAAAAAGAAGATGTTCGTATCGTTATGAACGGAGCAGGAGCTGCTGCAATTTCTATTGCACGTCTCCTTCTGACAGCAGGATTCAAAGATATCACTCTCTGCGACAGAAAGGGTGCAATCTACGAGGGACGCCCGGAAGGCATGAATCCGATCAAAGAAGAAATGGCTAAAGTTACTAACCTGGCTAAAAAATCCGGTTCTCTTGCAGAGATGCTGGTTGGCGCTGATGTATTTATCGGTGTTTCAGCACCGGGTGCTGTTACAACAGAGATGGTTAAGACCATGAACAAAGATGCAGTTGTTTTTGCATGTGCGAACCCGACTCCGGAGATTTTCCCGGATGATGCAAAGGCAGGCGGAGCAAAAGTTGTTTCCACAGGAAGAAGTGATTTCCCGAACCAGATCAACAACGTACTTGCTTTCCCGGGAATCTTCCGTGGTGCATTTGATGTGAGAGCAAAAGAAATCAATGACGAAATGAAATTGGCAGCGTCTGAAGCACTTGCAAATCTGATCACAGATGAGGAACTTTCTCCGGAGTATATTATTCCGAAGGCATTTGATAAGCGAGTAGGACCAGCGGTAGCCAAAGCGGTTGCTGAGGCAGCAAAGAGAACCGGTGTAGCTCGTATTTAAACGAGATACGCAGGGGTAACACCGGAAAGTCATGAGACTGCACTGAAGGTCATGAAAGCGTGCCAGATAGAGGTTGTCGAATGAACGGATTACAAAAAGATATAGAATAAAGCAAAGTAGAAGGGGCTGTCGGTTAATATCACATTTCGGCATCCTCAGTAGCAATTGAAAGGATCCCTGCAAGGACAAGGCTTGTTAGCCTTCCAGGTAGTGTAAAATAGTTTGTGTTTCTGGTAAAAAATGGCTCCTTTTTGGTAAGAATACAGATATGACTATTCTTATCGAAAAGGAGTATTTTTTATGGCAGTTGCAAAGGAACAAATTCGACAGATTATCTCTGAAAACAA
>JALFGN010000075.1 GCA_022777285.1 Blautia sp. | reverse complement strand
GATATCCTTCAGAGAAAAGGCATCCATACATGGGTAGACTTCTGGGGTTATGACTGTGCCCATGATTGGAACTGGTGGTACCGTCAGGTTGTTTACTTCCTGCCGTGGCTGCTCAGACAACGATAAAACTGTTATAAAATATAAAGTAAAGCGAGGAAATGTTATGAAAAATTTTATCTTTATCTCCCCTAATTTTCCAACAAATTATTGGATGTTCTGCCGTGAACTGAAAAACAATGGCCTGAACGTTCTCGGTATCGGTGATCAGCCTTATGATGAACTTGATCCAAATTTAAAAAACAGTCTGAATGAATACTATAAAGTCAGCAATCTGGAAAATGACGATGAAGTTTATCGCGCTGTTGCATTCTTCATTTACAAATATGGACGTATCGACTGGCTGGAATCCAACAACGAATACTGGCTGGAAAGAGATGCAAAACTGCGTACCGACTTCAATATTCAGAGTGGTTTTCAGGTATCCGATATGCCTCGCATCAAATACAAATCCAAAATGAAAGAATTTTACAAAAAAGCAGGGATTCCGGTTGCCCGCTACCATATGGTAGACACGCTGGAGGGCTGTCTGAATTTTATTGCAGAAGTAGGCTATCCGGTTGTCGCAAAACCGGACAACGGTGTCGGTGCTTCCCATACCTTCCGTCTGGAAAACGATACACAGTTGAAAGAATTTTTCGAATATAAATGGCCGAATACCGAATACATCATGGAAGAATATATCCATGGCGAAGTCAATTCTTATGATGCGATCATTGATTCCCAGGGAAATCCGATGTTCGAAACAGGGAATGTAACTCCTATGTCCATTATGGATATCGTAAATAATGAAGACAATTCGATTTACTATATCCTGAAAAGTCTTCCGGAAGATACCAGAAAAGCCGGACGTGCAACTGTAAAAAGCTTTGGTGTAAAAAGCCGTTTTGTGCATTTTGAATTCTTCCGTCTTCTGTCCGATCAGGAAGGTCTTGGCAAAAAAGGAGAAATCGTAGCACTCGAAGTCAATATGCGTCCCTGCGGCGGCTTTACTCCCGATATGATGGATTATGCGCATAACACAGATGTTTACAAAATCTGGGCAGACATGATCGCTTTTGACCGTTCCACCATGCCGGTCAGCAAACATGCCTACTGCGCCTTTGCCGGACGCCGTGATGGAAAGGATTTTGCCATGAATCACACGGATATTATAGAAAAATACGGACACTGCATGAAAATGATGGAACGTATACCGGATGCACTGTCAGGAGCCATGGGCAACCAGATGTATGTGGCAACCTTCAAAACACAGAAGGAAATGGAAGAATTCTATGATGATATTCTGAAATGTAATAATTGAATCTGATTCTTATTCTGGAATACCTTATCAGAGAAGTGGAAGATCAAGAACGACGGAAGGCGTTCTTAATCTTCCACTTTCTGTATCGGAATCTGTATTTCTGTCACAAACTTAGAAGTGTCATTTGTCATTCCATAGTCGATCATTGTAATTTCTTTTGAAAATCCTGAAATTTCCATGTTATTTTTCTGAATATAATTCACCAGTTTCTCATAATAAATTTCCGCTTCTTTGTGACTGCCGCGAAAGCGTATGACTGCACAATTCTCTTCCTCCAATTCCGTTACAGATCCTTCATAAAGATCTTCCGGATCCAACAAAATAAAAACCATATCATACTTGTCAAAAATCTTGTTCTTTAATCGCTTCACGGAAATTCCAACACCTACTTTTCCAAGAAATGCCACAGATTCTTTCTGGTTCTTTTCCAGTTTGCGGATGGAATCTTCCAGATCCAGATAGGAGTTTGCCACCAACGCATTCGCTTCTATCATGGCAATCCGACGAGGAGGCAAAGAAGTTATGTGAATATGATCCAATTCAGAAGAAAGGGCGTCTTTGATCTGCTCCATCCGATTATTAATTTTCCGCTCAATAATCTGGACTTCCTGCTGTTTCCGGATGACTGCTTCTTTCTGCTGCTGCAGCATTTCCTGGATCCTGTCCGTATCCCGGTTTTTCAGGAACTCACGGATCTGTTCCAGCGGCATATCCAGTACCCTGAGATAGCGAATGGTATTCAGACACTCAAACTGCCTGGTACTGTAATAGCGATATCCCGTATTTTCATCAATGTACTCCGGTTCCAGAAGTCCCTTTTTTTCATAATGGCGCAGCGTCCCCACACTCAGATGGAACATGCGGGCAACCTCACCGATTGGAAACAGTCTGGTGTTCGATTTTTCCATTTTCCTTCCCCTCCCAAACCACATAAAATAATGTATAACACGCCATAATCCCAGATACTGTAGGTGCAATTGTTCCAAGCATTCCCAGATTTTCACCAAAATACCTGCTGAACAGGTATACAAGGGGCATACGGAGAAGTAATGCTCCCGCACTGCAGCTGATCATGGTCCACAGGGTTTTGGAACGTCCGTTTAAATATCCGTTCAGACAAAATACCATTGCCACCATAAAATAATCATAACTGCAGGAACGGAAAAACGGAACACCGGCTGCAATCACATTGGCATCTTTAGAAAATACGGAAATCATAGATTCCGGACTGATCTGTGCCCATAGCCAGAATAAAAGTGCCACTCCAAGTGCAAAACTCATTCCATACCACAGAGATTTCCGGGCCCGCTCCGGCTTTCCTGCTCCCATATTCTGTGCCGTAACGGCTGTTAACGCATTTGCCAGGGAAGTGGCCGACAGCATGGCAAACACATCATACTTGCTTCCGATTCCCACTACAGCAGCTGCATAAACGCCGCAGCTGTTCATTACAGCCATAAGATACAGGAAAGAAATACGAACCATCAGTTCCTGAAAAGATACGGGAATTCCCACGCAGGCCAGTTCTTTTGCAACCACAGGTGTAATCCGAAAACTGGATGATCTGAAGTCAAAAATAAAATTTGTCTTTATCAAATACACGACTGCAATTCCTATACTAATTCCCTGAGAAATCACAGTAGCCAGTGCAGTTCCTGCTACTCCAAGTCCTGCATATTTTACCAGGACAAAATCCAGGATAATATTGATCACACAGGCGATTCCCACAAAGTACATAGGTCTTTTGGAATCACCATATCCTCTCAGAATTGCACTTAAAGAATTATATCCGCAGACAAATACATTTCCCCATGCACAGACTGCCACATACACCATGGTGTATGTAAAAGATTCATCCGGTGTATTCAGCAATGTAAGCAGAGGCTTTTCAAAAACAAGCATCAGGCCTGTAAGAAGAATGGCTACCAGAAAAAAGACGAATAACGTAGTTGCTATACATTGTTTTACCCGGTTGAAATCCTTCATGCCCGTATATTTTCCGATCAAAATGGTACTGCCCAGTGTCAGACCTGACACCAGACTTGTAATAATCTGGGTAACCTGTGTACCTGTGGAAACAGCCGCCACACTTTGCGCATTGCAATATTTTCCCACCACAAACAAATCTACCGCTCCATATAGAGACTGCAGAACATTTGCCATAAGAAAAGGCACTGCAAAAAAAATCAATGTGGTCACTATGTTTCCTTCCGTAAGATTGTTTTTGTTCATATCTTCTATCTCCTTTATCTGAAACTGCTGTTATTATAAAGTCTGCAATTATTGTAGAGTCAACCCGATTTTTTTACAGGATGCCTCTTGCCCTTATCCTTTTTTTGTTATATACTTCAACTCAGACATAAGACTGGAAAGGAGATTTCTATGAAATTTTTATATCCTGCGGTTTTCCGCAAAACAGAATCCGGTAAATACAAAGCACACTTCCCGGATCTTGAATGTTGTTACGCAGAAGGCGACACACTGGATGACGCCATTGACAATGCCAATGCAGCCGCCTATGACTGGATCAGTCTGGAACTGTCTGAACCGGACTGTTCCCTTCCTTCTGTCTCTGATATGCATGATATGGATCTTCAGGAGGGGGATGTGGTAAGAACCATCTCTGTAAACATACGATTTACAGAAGGCTGGGACGAATAATCGTCCCAGCCTTTTATTCATTTATGGCAAAAGAATTACAATTCTATTATGCAAAATGTTACATTTCTTCCTTTATTCTACTTAACAAATGAGACATTGCGAACCAAACCGTTTCATAATGCATATAATCCAATATGTTCTTATCCACAAGCAACTGCAAACTGGCCGCAAAGTCTTCATCCGAATTCCAAAACTGAAAAATGACCGGTAAGAAATCAAATACTGGTATCTGATAAGCGACATCTCCCTTGCCGGCTTTTATCCCTTTCAATCTTTCACAGGCACAGGCAAGGGCTGCTTCCTTATGATCAAACTGCTCTTCCATTTTTTCAAAAAGGTTATTTCCAACCGCTACGGATCCTCCCTGTATGGTAGAAAGACTTTTCATATTCACAAATTCCCCTGACGGATAGCAGTCTTCTTTTGAATAGCACAAAACATCGTATATGGTCATTGCTTCATTATAACCTGCCTCTTCCGAAGTCACAAAAGCATCTTCTGACCATCTGATTTTTCCATTTTTTCGTTGTATCTGATACCTCTTCCCCAGAAATTCCATGAAAATGTAATCCGAATCATGCTGAAGGTGAAACTTCTGTATCATTTTCTCCTGATCATATTTTAAGAACTCTGACTGCATCTGCTGCTTCATAATCTCATAATTTGACATGCGCTTACAGGTGCAATGATAGACCGCCATATGTAACCCTCCTTGCTTCTGCACAATTTTGCTCTTTTCTGTGATATACGAAATCATTGAATGGTATAAAGTTATAATATACCTATTTATGCTACGATGAAAGTTCCTCCATGTCAAGGATAGATATGAATCGCCATTCTCAAAAACTGCTTATTCTAAATCTATTTCTACATGATTTCTATCACAACACAATTGTCCATCTTTCACAATTAATTCTGCAACTTGTAGGGAACTGCGCCTATGCCTGTATTCCCATTTAAATTCCAGATCATGTCGCTGTTCAAAGGATACTTCCGGATGAGTAAAATAAAAAATATATGCTCTTCCTTTATAAACAAGTACATCTGCATGATTTGCCATGGTTCCGTCATCTTTTCTTTCCCCAGATTCAAAAAGGATATTTTTACATCGTTTCCATGAAGAGGTATCGTCACTGACATATACTCCAAGCCCTTTCCAAACGTCTGTTATCATCCAGTATTTGTTTTCAAAGAAAAAAACGTTTGGCCCTTCATGGGGACAATCAGTAATTTCTGCTTCACCTACCGTCCATTCATACAAATCTCTGCTATATGCTGAATAAGAAAATGAATGGTTTACCTCATCTTTATACCACATTTTCCATCTTCCATCTGGCAAAGGACACACACAAGAGTGAAGCCTCACACGACTGAAGTCGCGTGCTTCCTATAGGTGTCTTGCGACACCTGCTCGCTTTAGGCGAGCGGATTACATTTCTACCATACAGTTTAAACTCAGTCGTCTCATTGTCTATGCCGACGTAAGTAAGGCAACAATAAATATACTGGCTACCCGGAAAACTGTTTGTGTAACAATTGATTTTTGACTACGAAACTTTCTCATTTCTAAACATCTCTCATTTCACAGAAGGCTGGGATGCGTACTCATTCCAGCCTTCTTCCTAAAATTCAAACTCTATTTTTCAAACACGCTCTAAGACCACTCCTTCAGCCAGAGAACGCAGATGTTCACAGGCTTTACGAATGTCCGACTGTCCGTAGATACCGGACACAACTGCCGCACCGGCAATTCCGGTTTCTTTCAGCTCCGGTAGATTGTTTTCATTGATTCCGCCGATTGCCACTACCGGAATGGACACACTTTTACAGATTTCTTTCAGTGTATCCAGGGACATGTTTTTTGCATCTTCTTTTGTAGTTGTGCCGAATACTGCACCGGAACCCAGGTAATCGGCTCCCATGGCTTCTGCACGTTTTGCCTGTTCCACGGTTTTTGCCGTAACCCCGATAATTTTATTCGGTCCCAGAATCTCCCGGACTTTTCCTGCTTCCATATCATCCTGTCCTACATGAACGCCGTCCGCATCGATTTCCAGAGCAACCTCCACATTGTCATTAATGATCAGCGGCACATGATACCGGGCTGCCAGAGCTTTCATTTCTTTTGCTTCTGCCAGAAATGCCTCTTTATCCAGACCTTTTTCCCGGATCTGAAGCATGGTAATCCCCCCTTCCAGAGAATCTTTCACCTGCTCTGTAAAGGTCTGCTTTCCAACCCAGGAACGGTCTGTGACTGCATACAGCAAAAGCGCCGCTCTTATTGTTTCTCTCTTCTCTTCTGCATTCATTATTATTCTCTATTCCTTTTATTTTTTCTCTTCACGGCCATACAGCCTTTACGCATCCAGACCCAGTTTTTCCAGCCATTCCTTTTCTTTGAATCCGGTCACTACAAAGTTATCCCCTACCAGCACCGGTCTTTTTACCAGCATACCGTCTGTTGCCAGCAAATCCAGCTGTTCCGCCTCACTCATTTCCGGAAGTCTCTCTTTCAGCTTCAGTTCTTTATATTTCATGCCACTGGTGTTGAAAAACCGTTTCAGAGGAAGTCCGCTGGCATGATACCAGGTTTCCAGTTCCTCTCTGGTAGGATTTTCCTCCACAATATGGCGGTCTTCAAATGCAATTTCATGTGTCTCCAACCATTTCTTTGCTTTCTGACAGGTGCTACATTTCGGATATTCTACAAAAAGCATCTTTCTGTCCCCTTTCTTTCTGTTTTTTGCCTTATTTTATCATTAACCAATCGTTCTGTAAAGTTCAGTCCGTGCTCTGAATATATGCTTTAAGGAATTCATACATCTCCGTTTCTGTAGGCGGACATCCTTTCAGGCTGTGTCGGAATTTTCCTGTACAGCTTCCGATTCCCAATTCTCCCGTCTTTCCCCGGTATCCCTGCCCGATGCAGATTTTTGTTTTCAGCTGGTTCAGCAATCCTTCTTCTTTGAGCTGATTCAGCGCGGGCATCAGGTATCCATAACAGGCACTGCAGGATTCTACTTCTTCTACTGCATCTGCAAGCTCCACGATTTTTCGCTCTGCCGGCATTTTTAATATAGTTTCCTGCCCGTCACAGGTACGGATTACTGCTTTTGAGAAATCTGCACATCCCACGCCCAGTTCTTCCGCCATGACAACATAAGGTACTTCCTGTACTTCATAATTCAAAAAATGACACACATAGGCATCACACAGCACCGGATCGGCTGCGGCCAGGATCCGGTTCATGACAACAGGGTTGCCCCCGTCTTCAAAATCCAGATCTCCGCATATATTATCCACTACGATAAAATCCTGATGAATGTAACTGTTTAGATGTGCAATAGGTTTATGAAGCCCCATGGTATGAAAATGCCGTTTTTCCCTGTTTGGAATCAGTCCCTTCATATTTTTCAGGGCGCAGGTAATCTTCGTCTGGCAATGTCCTTTCAGAACCGGTACATTGATCAGGAAATGCAGCTGATCTGCACTGTCACATACAGCCAGTTCCATCCCCTTACAGTTATGGAGAGAAACCCTGTCTTTCTGTGTGTCCACAAGGGTGACTCCATAAGTCTCTGCCAGCCGGTTATATCCGCATACCTCAAAAGACTCTTCTGTTCTGTCACCTACCCAGGAACCTTCCAGTATGATAAGATTCCGGTAATTCCGTTCCTGAAGATATTCAATAATTCCTGCAGCGATTTCCGGATGGGTAGTGGCACCATAAGAAGCATCACTTGGAGCTACCAGATTGGGTTTGATTCCGATTTTCAGATTTTTTCCCCGCCCTCCTGCCTTCTCCCGGATTCGCTCTTCCAGATCGGCTTCTTCCAGAAGTTTTTTTGTCATGGTTTTATATTCTGTACCATGTATAATCAGTATTTCATTATCTGTCATCATTCTGCTCCTGTCAGCTGTATATCATTTACTCTATATGAACATATTATCAGTCGGCAGATTCTTTTTCAAGAGAAAAAGCAGGCCTTTACTTCGGTTCACACTGGATCAGAAGCTCAGTCACGTACTCATCCATGTTGGTATTCAGAGTTTCGTTCAATCCCTTTTCAAAGGAAAATCAACGATTTTAAGCCATTTTCAGGCGAGGTACTTCAATACCTTTTTAGAATGTGAGGTTATTTTATGGACTATCAATTAGAATTAAAACAAATCGTGGATTTTCCACGCTGCAGAATTTACAGAGATTTTATACGATCACTTATCGCTGACAAGAGCATCCGCACAAACGGAGACTCTTTTCTTTTTTACTATATCGTGCTTTGCTCCTATGCCAATTACCGCTCGTCTTATCGGCGAATGGAGCATATTACTTACATGGTAGGTCCTGGCGAATGGATCTGTACTCTTTCCGATCTTCAGACATGGTTTCGCTGCCAGTTCCAGCATCAGGCAATATCTATCCTGGATTTATTGGAGAAGCAAAATTATATTACATACTCTCTTCTTGGAAATAAGAAAATCGTAAAATTTAAGATCACTGACAACTATCCTAACACACAGGGAGATTTAAATTTTTCACTATTACATTAACTTATTTACATTATACAATTACAAATATTCTTCTGCAATCATTCCTCTTATCTTAGTTTCATTGCAAATTTTTAGGGTCAACTATAACCCAAAATCTTCCTGCATAGAATTGAACTTAAACTGTACCCTTTGTCAAGGACATTTTTAAATTTAAGTACCCTTATTTTTAGACGTGATTTTTCATGTGTATCCCACCTGATAGACTTGCTTTTTTTGCAGACCCAACAAAGTGGACGGATAGGATATAGGTACCCTTAAAATCAGACATTCCATATGATACTCTTTTAGTTGTGAACTTTTAT
>JALFGN010000040.1 GCA_022777285.1 Blautia sp. | reverse complement strand
ATCCGACAGACGAAGCTGTGGTTTGCAATCTATATGATACTGCAATGAATACACATATCACCTACCATGCGTAACATCTTTTAATATTGTTATATACGATGTTTTATTCATATTTACATTATACCATACGTACCTTAATTGTACAAGTAAAGCCACCTAACTCACGACTAAAGTCACGAGTGTGCGGTGGCAATTCATCAATCGTTGGCATTGCAGTTCCGTGCTGCCACTTGTAAATTGCCTGCGGAGTTGCAAAACCAAAGACATCCTGTAAATCTCTCACAGACAAACCTGCTACCTTTCTCAATCTCTCAATATTCTTTCCAGTCGCAACCATATCAATGGTTGGCATCATAAACATAACATCCTCTCTTTCCGGCCTTCCGAGAGGTACAGTCTCTTTGCAGTGCCTAAGCTCGATTCGCTGCGTTTCATCTCGCTTATCGTACTTCGTACTATAAAGCACTGACAGAACCTGACTGCTTTTGTGCAAAGCACAAGCAATCGATTCTGCCAAGCTTTGCACTACTCAGAGGCCTTAAAATTGTATATAGGTTTCATGACATCAATGACATCAACAGATTCACGGATCACATCAATAATATCTTCCAGTGATTTGTATGCCATTGGTGCTTCGTCCAATGTATTTTCATTAACAGAAGTTGTGTACACTCCTGCCATTTCTTCTTTGTACTGATCCAGACTAAGCTCATTTTTTGCTTTGGTTCTGGACATAATTCTTCCTGCTCCGTGAGGTGCAGAATAATTCCATTCGGGATTTCCTTTTCCTACCGCAAGAACACTTCCATCTCTCATATTGATCGGAATCAGAACTTTTTCTCCTTTATGTGCTGCAATTGCGCCTTTTCTCAGGATCATTTCATCCGTATCAATATAGTTATGAATCGTGTGAAAGCCATCTGCTCCTGTCATTCCGGTTCTTTCAAGGATGATTTCTGTCATCTTCTCTCTGCTTCTACGAGCAAAACTCTGACAAACTACAACATCATGAAGATAATCCTCAAGATACTTGCCTGACAAATAACAAAGGTCATCCGGCATGGAAGGCTGACTTTCATAAACCTGGAAATGAAGTTCTTTCAGGGCACCCTGAATTTCTTTTCTTCTGCCTTGTTCTTTATACGTTCTGATGATCTCATCTCTCTTTTCAAAATACTCACCATAACCACGATTAAGATCAACAGCCAGTTTCTGATAAAGCTCAGCCACCTGCTTTCCAAGGTTTCTGCTGCCTGAATGAATGATCAGATACTTGATTCCGTCTTCAGCCTCATCAACTTCAATGAAATGATTGCCACCACCTAATGTACCCAGGGATCTTTCCAGTCTTCTTGTATCTTTGAGGTTTCTGTAGCATTGAAGTTTTGTCAGATCAAATCTTTCCTGACGCCCCTCCCAGACATTCATTCCGGATGGAATGAAATGACATGCTTCATCAAGTTTTTCAAAATCAATCTCCCCTTTTCCAAGATTAACCGTATACATACCACAGCCAATATCTACACCAACCACATTTGGCACCGCTTTATCCACGATTGTCATAGTTGTTCCAATCGTACATCCTTTACCGGCATGAACATCCGGCATAATACGTATCTTTGAACCAGCAGTCATATCGTAATCACACATTCTGCGAATCTGATTGATTGCTTCATCTTCTATAACTTTCGCATAGCAGATGGCTGTGTTTACCTTTCCTTTTATTTCTAACATTTGACTATTTCCTTCTTTCACTGTATTTACATTGGACTCAGCGTTCCTCAAGGGTTGCCTGAGGCGCTCCAACTGAGATAACGGAACAAAAAAGATCGCTCACCTTCACCAGATAAGCGATCCTGAAAATCTATGTATCTATTTTGCGTGGAGTCTTCTTTTATTACTCTTCCATTACTCCCTGCGTTTTCTACACAAATCCCAATAATGCTTCATCTGGTCCAAGCGCACAGCATCATAGCCCTGCTCATACGCATGCAGTGCTTCATGTTTAATTTCGCTATTAAGATAAAACTTACTGATTATTGTGAACATATCTTTTTCCTTTCCGGATTCTTCTCTCAGAACCGCTTTTTATCTTTCTATAACCTAGGATAACACCTTTTACTACGATTGTAAATTATACTTGTGGTATAAGTTTTCTATTCTCTCAATATTTTCTCCATTGCCTTGCCTCTGGTAAGTTTATCCACCAGCTTATCGAGATACTGAATATCACGCATCAATGAATTCTCAACATTTTCGACTCGAATGCCACATACAACGCCGGTAATCTTCTCCCGGTTCGGATTCATTGCCGGAGCCTGTCGGAAGAAATCGCCATAGGAAATCTCACTATCCATGAACTCATCAATCTGCTGTGCGGAGTACCCGGTAAGCCAGAAGGTGACTTCTTCAACCTCTGCCTTGGTGCGTCCTTTACGCTCGGCTTTTGCTATCAGAAGACCATATACTTTGGAAAAGGACATGGCAAATACCTTTTCATTCTCCATGAGATCTACCTTTGTAGTTCTGACTTTTGCCCCAAAAAGAACACATCTTTCATTATTGGCTCTACCATCTATCATTCCTCCATATCATATAATGTCTTTTTCAATCTCTTATCTCATCGAAAAGAAAAAAGCGGCTCATGATATAGCATTTTCTGCTAGTCATTACCGCTTTTTTAACGTTCCCTGCGGGAATCGAACCCACAACTAGTGCTTAGGAGAGCTCTGTGGTTCTGTCAATCCCTGTCAAGAACTGATATGTTTAGCCCTTTATTATCAAGGACTTTTTTTATTTTCGAATCAAATTCTGGTAATCTGAATACCCTTTCTGTCAAGACCAGATAAGACCTGAAAATTAGCAGATTCTTTGCAGCTGCTAACATCCGGGGAAAGCTCTGTTGTTACTAACAGATATCATCTTCCGGCTACCATCCCCTTACAAGCGGGAATGATAAACAATATTCAATTGACCAGATTTCTATTATTACTATACACCGTTATTGAAAATTTGTCTATGGTGTTTCGACCACGACAGCCGATTTAAATACGAACATATCCAGTTGCCGGCCCGGCACCTACTTTTGCGATATATCCACTTTTAACCAGTTCCGTCAGGGTCCTTTCTACAGTTACCTTGCTTATATCCGGACATAACTCCATGATTTCTTTTTTGGTAATTTTTCCTACCTTATTATCAATCACTGCCTTTATACGATCCGGCTTTGAAAGGCTTCTGTTTTTCAGGTGCTCTACACGCCCCTCAAACTCACTGTATGCTTTCAGTATAATTCCCAGATAATATTTTACAAATGACTCATAACTGTTTTCATTTTCGTGCCATCCATTGGAACTTTCCTGTAATGCCTCATAATAAGTTTCTTTTGTCTTTTCAATCAGCATTTCAACACTGACATACTTTCCGACAATATAGCCGGCTTTATAAAACAAAAGAAGTGTTAACAGGCGGCTCATTCGCCCATTTCCATCATTAAATGGATGGATACACAGAAAGTCAAGAATAAACATAGGGATAAGAATCAACTTATCTATTCGATCTGCTTCCCATGCTTCCAGAAAATTTGTACAAAGTTCATTCATAGCTTCTGGAGTCTGAAATGCCGGCACCGGGATAAAACGCGCTTTCTGATGACCTTCTGCATCTGTTTCTGCAATTACATTATCCGAATTTTTATAATTTCCACCAGCATTTCCTCCGGAATATGAGTATAAATCCCGATGCAATTGTAAAATAATATTGGGTCTCGGATTAATATACTCATAACTTTCATGGATAGTGGCAAGAACTTCCCGGTATCCGGATATTTCCTGTTCAGACCGGTTACGTGGTTCGGCTTTCTGTCTTACTAATTCTTCCAAACGTTTGTCGGTAGTATAAATACCTTCAATCCTGTTAGAAGCCCCTGTACTTTGAATCAAAGCAACTTCCAGCAGAGTTTTCAATTCGTCTATATTGGCTTCAAGGAACAATTCCTGCTTACCTTTATGCTCATGAATGCTTCCGACCATCTGAACAATTTCAGGTTTTAGCAATTGCTCCGGAGTTTTTATATAATCAAAACTTCTCATCGAAATCTCCTTCATTTTAATATTATCTCCATCATTTTACCATCAAATGACGGTGATATCAATTAGCATGATGGAGATATATTTTTAACATTTCTTTTAACGAAACCCATTTTTTCACTAAAATTACACTATTTTTTCACTATTTTTCACTTCATTGTCTTCGCCAGTGACGTAAGAAGTGCTGCCATCTCAGGATTATTAAGGACCTTTACAAGCAGTTCTGCATCCACACCTTCCGGAACCGCCACCGTATTTTCTGCTGTATTCGGATGCATCTGCGGATCCAGATTTTTCTTCTCATAAAATGCTTCTTCAAATAATTCTGCATTTTTCTTCCGGTCATCATCCAGGATATGAGAATACACATCCGTGACCATGCTGACCTGGGCATGTCCGGAGTCGCCCTGAACTGCCTTGATATCTCCACCATTCAGTTTCAGCTTATAGGTAACACTGCTATGTCTGAGACTGTGGAAAACAACCGGTGGGAGATCATAGTCCTTAATCAACTGATTCAATGGCTTCCGGATCGCGCCATCCCCCAAAGGAAGACCAAACGTACTTGCCATGACCAGGTTATAGTCCATGTATTCATCTCCAAGAACTTCCTTTGTCTCATCCTGTTTTTCTTTCCATTCG
>JALFGN010000004.1 GCA_022777285.1 Blautia sp. | reverse complement strand
CGATGTGGTCAAAAGAGAAAATATAAAAACATACAATACTGTACAGGAAAAAAGTTCCCGGTCGAAAAAACCAACCGTATTGAACTTCAGTACCTTCTGCATCAGCATCAGGTTGATAATCACAACAAGAACCGGTGCGATTGTTACAACGGTACTATAAAAAAATCCTATAATATTGGTGGTTATCGTATTCTTATGATAAATCCGGTTCAGTTTTACACCGATTCCAGCCATTCTCTTCTCCTCTTATCATAAAGTAATCATTTTATGCTTATATTTTAACAAATCAAGTTGGAAAGAAGTTGGAAAAAAGGGGCAGTGTGAACTCACCAAACGTGTATTGTGTCATATATTCCATTGGTTTTTCCTTTATCTTTCTATCCCTGTAGTCAAAATAATCACAGTCCACTGCATCCCGATTGATTGCAAGTCCTCCATGAGTCACACGCAGACAATCCATAATCCCAAGCTCCGTAAATGTTTTTATCAGATCACCTCGAAGCTTATGATAATAGTAAGTGTTCAGTTTATCCTCAAAGAGCACCGCACAGATTTCCGTTGCCCGACATTCCGCCCCATTGCGGTCTACCAGATAGGCAAGCAGCTCCTTGGTTCGGGACAACCCGAAGCTTATGGGCTTTCCGTCGCAAAAGGCTTCAAAATTGCCAAAGCAGCTGAACTTTACCCGCTTACCCACTTTCAGAGGATGACGTAATCGTTTCATTGCCTTTCGTATCGCTTCCGGCGAGATCGGTTTCAGCAGATAATCGCTGGCATAGGCGTCATAGGCATCCAGCGCATACTCTACAAACCCCGTACAGAACACAATGTTTGTGTCCGGATGCAGGGTCACCAGTTCTTTTGCCAGAGAAAGTCCATCAATTCCCCGCATCTGTATATCCAAAAAAGCAACATCTACTTTTTCTGTTTTCGCATATTCTAACCCTTCCCTTGCTTTCACAAAACTGTGAAGCTGTCCGTCCGGCAACACCTCTTTGACGGCACCCTCCAGCTGCATCAACAAAAGTGGTTCATCATCTATCAGTAAAAGATTCATCTTGTTCCTTATCCTCCCATACCAGATTCTGCCTCTGGGCTGCCTCCCGATAAATTCCTTCATAGGTCTTTTTCATATCTTCAATCTTGTACTTTCGCATCAGCCGCCGATATCCGATATCCCCCATCTGTTTGCGGACTTCCGGATTTTCTGCCATGTGCACCATGGCAGTGGCGATTTCCTCGATATTCATGATATGGGTCAGGATTCCAGCATGACCGAAGTCATCATCTTCTCCATACAAGAGACCTTTGCAGTTTCCCACATCCGTGGCAATCACCGGCACATGTGCCGCAAAACTTTCCAGAATCGTAAGAGGCTGTCCTTCACTGATACTGGTAAGGATGGTCATATCCATCCATCCCAGGTATTCTGTGATCTGGATTCTTCCTGTAAATTCTATATCCGGAATTTCCATGGTCTCCACCATCTTGAAGCATTCCGCCGCATATTCCGGGTCTTCATCAAAAGGTCCCATAATCCATAATTTCAGTCTGGAACACCGTTTCTTCGCATAGGCAAATGCCTGTATCATGGTTTTCACATCTTTGATCGGTGTCACACGCAAGATGGCACCCACATGAACATAGCCTGCATTTTCCGGCGAAATCCCCGGAAGCTTCTCCAGTCTCCTATAATCAATTCCATTGGGTGTGATCCTGGTCTTTTCTTTGGGACACCCCAGCTCTATCTGCAATTCTTTGGCATGCTGATAAAGGCTGGTCACCACATCGGCCTTATCATAGGCCACCTGAGACATCTTTTTAAACTGCTGAATCCAGATTTTCTTGTAGAGGCGCTGTACCCACTCTGCCTTGATCAGTTCTTCCTCTCTCTCCCGGGTGTAGATCCCGTGTTCCGATACGATCAGCTGCCCGTTATGAAAATGTTTTCCCATACTGCCCAGAATTCCCGCATATCCCGTTGCCACTGCATGATACACATCGGCTTTGGGGACTTCCATGGACATGGCAAGAAAAAGCGGCAGGTACATGGAGCGCATGGTCCACAAAAAATCCGAAAATACAATATCCGGATACTGCAGATTATAGCAGTCCAGTACTGCATGGTAAAAATCTTCTCCCATCAGAAGGTTATTGATTGATACATTGTTATCCCGGAAGTAGTCAAACATGGCATCCCACTCTACTTCATGGTTCAGAATCAGGCTTCGCAGCGCGTGATATTCTTCTTTCTTAAGCCTGGTTTTATGCCTTTTATTGACGCTTCCCCAGTCTGCATCTTCCAGATAAAGTTCATGCACCTCTGTTACATTCTCCGGCAGATTATAGGCAAATTTGCCGCTCAGTTCCCTGTTTGCTATGATAGTAAGCAGGATAAATTCCTGCTTCGGAAATGTCTGAATCATACTGTGAACCCAGCCGGACACTCCGCCGACCACATAAGGATAACATCCTTCTGCTATAATACAGATTCGCATGGCTCCACCTCTTCTCTGGTTATTCTTTATAATAAAGCTCTATCTCCGGTTTCAGCGTAACGAAAGCCTCCGGCGCTGTAAGCTGCAGAAGATAGGCATCCTCTTCTACCTGTTTCCAGCTGCCCCCCGTCATATCCTCCGGTTTCTCCCCATGTGTCCTGAGAAGAAGATACGCATCCCCGGTAAAATCTTTTGTCCGAATAGCAATCCGATCACCCTCTCTGGTGCTCTCAATGCTTCCGTTCAGGAAATTCCGGACTCTGCTGTCACTCTGACTGATCGTTGTCTTATCAAATGCGGCAAAGGGCTTCCAGTAGGTATCGATATTTGCCGCCATCTTCTCCGCTACCTTTTCCCATTGATCAGCTTTGCTTTCCGGCCACAATACCCGATAGATATCCACCTGAATATTACTGTATCCCAATGACGTCTCCAGACTTTTCAGCCACAGACTGTCTTTGTAGCTGTGCCGGTAGGCATCGGTTGTGGCATTCTGGAGAGTAATCTTATCTGTCAGCCAGGATAAAATCTGCTGATCTTTTTCGTATTCTCCCACCACTGTACGGATATCCTGAAAATATTCCATCTGTCCATTGCCGTCGATCAATGACGAAAGCTTATCCTTATTTTCCTTACGGATATATCCCCCTGCAAACACATAATCCATATCCCAGCTTTTCAATGTATCTCTCTCTTCTGCCACTGATGCCCGGATATCGAAACTGTCCATTCGACCAAGGGAAACTCCCGCCTCCGCCGATTCTTCATTAAAATTCTTCAGATAATCGATTAGATCATTCTTACTGGGTTCCTTTTTTGACTCATCTCTCTGTTTCACGGACAGATAGGAAGTGATCTTCCAGTTATTTTTCTGTGCTGCCGCCACAAAGGAAGGCCAGAGAATGTCTCTGCAAAACTGCTGGTTGGTCATTCCATAGGTCTCTGCCAGTTTTTCTTCATTTTCCACCGTCAGATCCGGGAATCCTGCGATGGACAGGTTCTGGGCATTTACCACCGGATAAAGAGAATACTCTTCTGTCTCATAGACCATGGCATCCAGGATTCCCAGAGAAGCTTCCCCTTCCATGTAATCTCCATTCACCGCAAATACGGAACCGGTTCCCATATTGCTCCTCCAGATGATAGCCGGCATATCTTCATTATTCAGAGCCATAGACTCCTTTTCTTCTGCGGAAATAAATCCAACCATATAGGACTTGGTTCTGGCGGAGATATCGTACCAGGGCACTTCCCGCTCCATGTCAATCAGTTCCGGCTCTTCCACGCCTTCAAAGGAATAGCAGGTTTCCCCTCCCAGAAGGAATCCACTGTAAATGCGGATTTCATGTAACTTTACGGATTCTCCTCGCAGATGCTGGATTCCCAGAAGATTCCGCAAATCTGTGCAGCCTTCGATAGTCTGATAAGAAGGAAGACGATAAAAGATAACCACTCCGCCCTGTTCTGCATACTCTGATAACTTTTCCGCTGCATCTTTTGGATTCTTTTCCACCAATTGTCCATCGATAAGAAGATATGGTTTTTTCTCCTCCTGCATCTGAATAACCTCATCTGCTTCCTCAAAAGAGGAGAACACCCGGAAAGCTTTCTTACGGTATCCCGCCCACTCTTTCATTACACGATAATAACTGTTATCCATCGTCCCGATATACAGAACCTGCTGCTTGCCCGGGAGCGAATCCCATCCGGTATCCGGATTTCCATCCTCATCCATCTTCTGGTCTGTTTTATCAATCCACTCTGTCTCCGCTGCATGATTCACATCATAATCGTTAAAATATTCTTTTAATACTGCCGAAAAGAGAAAGAGTACCAGCACAACCAGATTCATGATCATCATCATAGCGAAATTACGTTTTGACAGCATACCTCTTCCTCCCTTCTGTACTGTTGCTTTACAGGTTCTGACGCTTCTATCTCTGGACCATACGGATCAGCTCCAGTGTCTTATTGTCAACCACAACGGACGAAGCCCGCAGCTGATCCAGCACTTCAAAAAATTTATCTTTTTGATTTGTCTCAAAATACAATTTCAACCGAAGCGTATAGGACGACAACTGCTCCGGATATTGCTTGCAAAAACGACTCCCCCAAATCTCCGCTTTATCGTATTCTTTCAATTCCATGGTTCTTCCCATGATACATTCATAACAGGCCGGTACCATTTTATGTTTGGCATTCTGAAACAGTGTCTCACAAAGCTGTTCCATCTGTTTCACAAAATCCACCTGCTCCACCCGGGTAAATACTTTCTGCTTCAGCATGTGATTCATGTATTTGATCAGTTCCAGAACCTGTTCCTGGCATTCTTCCTCCTGGATATCGCTCTCTGCAATGTTCTGCTGCGTCTTTCTCACATTTTCACGGAAGGTATCCATCTTACTCTGCAAAAAAGATGCCGCATAATGAGCAACCTCGGAATCGTCACTGTCCAAAGCCAGTGCAATGGCAGAGTAAGACTCTTCCGTCTCTCCCAGAAGTACATTCAACATATTGATACGTTTCTTTTCCTGATCCGACACCAGAATGGCCTCTTCCACCGCCACGATATTTCGTTCCCTCTCTTCATCGGCTTTTACTCTGGGAACGTTCCTCTTCTTACTGAACTCCACATCCGTCAGGTCTCTTTCTCCCAGGTTCACAAAATGATACTTTAAAAATGCAAGAAAAAAATATAAGATTCCAACAACGGGACAAAGCAGCATAATAACCGTATGCATCACATACTGCTTTCGGTTGTCTGTATCTTTTTTAAAGATCAGATACCAAATTAGATATCCCACTGCGATCAGCGCATTCAATATAAGAATACTCAGAAAGATAATTCCACTGCGTGTCATAAGCCCATCTCCTCACTGATAACCGTATGGATACCTGTCTGCTCCAGATTCTTCTGAACAACACTACATCCGATCTCGTCCGTATTGGTAAGAAGTATATAGAGATTACCATCATTTCTATACCCGATATAGTCTGTCTGGTACAGCCTTTCTGCAATGATGCCTGCGGCTTTTTCCATACCTGATGCGGCAGAAACTACACGAAGTAAATAATACTCTGTCAGATTCTTTTCTCCTGCTTCATGATAGGTAGAAATAAGTTCCTCGAAGGCCTCCTCCCTCAGTGCCGGGCCCTCATCCTGATACCGTTGCTTTTGCAGAAGATCAAGGTAATCGGACGATCTCTTCACTGCTTTCTGAATCAGCTTACTGATTACAATCAAACGATTCGATTCATCAATCGTCATTCGTTCAAACGGAATACTCCAAAGCAGGATTATCGTCTCCATCTTTTCCTCTTCGTAGATACAGTAGGCCATCATCGGATACTCCGGGTTCATCGTTCGGTTCAGATATACTTCCCGTCTGGAAAATGCTTCATAAAGCGGTTCTTTATCCGGAAGATATACCGTATGACCCATGGAACCGGCTTTTGCGGAAGTATAACCGAAAAATCTCGCATATTTCTCATCGCTGATACGGTAAAGAGCAACATCCTGACAATCCATGACATCCCGGATCAGCGTGATCGCATGGAACAGAATCTGGGACGGATGATCTTTTTCCAGCTGTTCTGCCAGATCATAAACCGTACCCAGACTGTAATCATAGTTCACAACCTGCGTGATCAGCCCTTCCTTTACACGAAGATTACTGTCATTGATATCGCCAATATCCGTCACACGCTCCGACAGGAAATCCACTTCCTGTTCTTTCTCTTCCTGCATGAATTTCAGCTGGTCCTTCATGTAGCCTACCACCAGACCTACGATGAAGATTTCCGCAATCCACACATAGGTATTGTAATCTGTCACCACAGTAAGTCCCGACTGATTGTACATCTGTCGAAATAAATACCCCGCCGTGGCAAGCAATGCAGAAAACGTGGCCTGTCTCTGTCCATGTACCACTGCAAACAATAGGACATAAATCAGGTAAAAATCAATCTTGGAGAAATACTGGCTTCCTGTGGCACGATTATTCAACATAAAAAACGGAATGAAAAGAATCAGGTTTTCTATGTAAGGCACCAGTGCACCCAGAAAGTCAATGGTTTTAAAGTATATCCTGTGCCAGATATCCCATCCCGGATGGGAACTGTCCAGAAAGCGTCCACTGTGCTTCTTCATATATTGAAGTGTCTTCCGGATCGTTTCTTCCGGCTCACACCAGATCTCAAATCCAAACTCCTCTTTGAGCCGTTCATTTGACAGGATTACCGACCTCTGATCTTCCAGCGTATTGTCAATCTTCTCCAGCTCTTTTCCAAGATACTTTTCGATCGCATCTGCAATCTGCAGTTCCGAGTACGCTTCACTGGAAGAGATATGGTAGAGACCATACTTATGTCTCTCACAGGAAACCAGCTTATAGATACTCTCCACCGCATCACCTAGATAGGTAAGCCCGTACTTATAGTTTCTGCGATACGTAACGGTACCATCCCGAAAAGCATCCAGACACTTTTTCTCACAGATACCTAAATCCGCTTCTCTTCTATCTTTCGGAACTTCATGCAGACTGTCCAGACGCAGAATCACCACATCTTTTTTCAGCTTTTCCTGATAAAACCGACAGCTTTCTTCTCCCTGATACAGCATCAGCGGGCGGATTCCTCTGGGAACCGGCTGAATGATTTCTGTTACCGGAATCTGATAAGAACTTCCATATACTTCTGCGGAAGACAAGTAGATTAGACGGCCTTTCTCCAGTGCGGACCAGGAAAGCAGGATATTCTGCAGGCCTGCCGCATACTGAATCGCTTCTCTTTTGGGATCTTCTCCAGACAGATTCCCGTCAAATGCACCCAGCAAAATGGTCACATCCGGATTCACGCTCCGGAATACCTCTTCGACAGAAGCATTGTCATAGGGAAAATCATACCGTTCAAATGCATATTCAAAATGATTGGATGGATTCCGGCTTCCCGTCAGCACATAGATTTTGTGTCCTTCTTTATACAATTTTAATGAAAGCTTTCTCATCATAGGCGATACACCGCCTACAAGCATGATATCCATAGTTTACTCCATCTTCTGTTCACATTCTCATTAGTTATAACCATAATAGATTGCAAAATTATACAGACGATATACATTCTGCTCTATATAATAACAGACAAACCTGTCGTTTTCGAAATAAATCTTCAGTTCATTGGGATACAGCTCCATAAACTTCTGTGCCCAGTAATACATTCTGGACATGGTAATCGAACGCCTCGGCCCATTATAAGGAGCTAATCCAGAGTTTTGGGGAAGTGGCTGCTCTGCCTGTTCTTCCGACACTACAGGAATCTCTCCTCCGTAGCCGTTGGCATAGTTCAGAGGTTTCTTTTCTATATAAAAATAAACTTTTTCCGTGGGAATCGTCACTTCCTTGGTACGATTCCAGTATTCCATGTCTTCCAGAAACTCAATGGTTTCTGTATGGCGTCCATATTCTTCTATCATACGAAGTTCATCATTGGCAGACACGATGGTCCATTTGTTATCCTGTCCTTCGTTGTCCTTCATGATATTGGTGGTACAGAGGATGGCTTCCTTCATCTCCAGACTTCCACCTCCAAAAGACCCTCGCATCCAGTCTAACTTTGTACTGTAAAAGATCACCGCCACGGTCAGAATCAATCCCACTGCCTGCCATGTCTCCCAAAAGCGGTCCAAAAAAAGAAGATTCACCGCACCGTCCACCGTCATGATAAGCACCACCGGTATCAGATACGCCAGATAGATACTTGCTCGATAAGGCTCCATCAGCATGGGCCAGCCGAGAGAACCGCTCACAAGGATCAGCCCCAGAATCACTTCTGCCACAACCATTGCAAAAATTCCGGCCCCCCGCATGGGTGCAACGAAATATCTCAGAAGCACACCTATGCTCAATGCCGCACCGATTCCGTACAAAACCCAGTTCATGTTCGATACTGCAAAGGAATTCTTCTCACATCCCCACAGTACGGTTCCTCTGTATTTCCAGCCGATCAGCAGAATCGCTGCCAAAGGAACTAAACTGCTGAGTTGAAAAATCAGCTTCCCTATCAGAGAATGCTTTGGCACTTCCTTATTTGCAAGAGAAATCTTTCCACTTTTGATTCCCCGAACTATGAGTATGATACCTCCCACCGTCGCAGCCACAACACCGATACAGAGAATTCGGAATATCAGAACGGTATAATCTCGCAAGCCGATCACATTCATAGCCCAATACATGGATCCCTGTAGTTCTTTCCCTGTCAGGAAAGCCACTGCCATGGGAAGGAAAGCCATAAGGATGCTCAAAATCCCTGCCAGCAGAATCCGAAAGAAATATTCTTTTCTCCAAATCCAGTACCCGTAACCGACTGCGATACCGATACAGATCACCCCGGCAATGATCGTGTCATAAAAGTGGGTAGACATCGTCAGTGAAAAACTCATGGCAAATCCCAGCAGATGCCAGGATGAGGTGCAGCGGACCCTGTTAATTCCCTTTTCCAGCTCTTCTTTTCTTGTCTGAAAGAATTCCATCATAAAAAAGATAGCGGGAAGAATATACAGCATCCCAAATTCCTGAGGAAGCGTCGCCCCATATCGGGAATAGGAAATCCCATTAAAATATTTGGCACCCACAAACAGCATGATCCCCAGATAGGGAAGAAATTTTGTTTTACAGTGTCCTTTCAAAAATGCAAGAATCATCACGGCAATCATACTGTACTGAACCAGCCAGAACAGACGCAGAGTTACATACACCGGTATGCCCAGCATGGTAGACAGATAGTATAACATACAATGCATTCCCATGGGATAGATTCCCGCAACAAAAATATTATTCTCGATCAGTCCGTTGATCCAGTAGTTATGTACCGGGATATCGGATGCTCCATATCCCCAGTTATGCAAAATCCCCGATCCGCAGACTTTCCACACAAGCAGTGCAAAAAGCACAAGAAACGGAATATCCAGAAAATTTTCTTTCAGAAGACGCCATAGATTTCTCACAGCCACCCGGAGAAATACTTTGATTTCCTGCCATCTGTGCCGCATAAAAGTCTTAAATCCCATTTCCCGCAAAATGTAGTGACGGCACTCTTCCAGCACTTTTCTCAGATACGAAGCTACCGGGATATGATAAATTTTTACAATCAATATAGCCGCCGGACCAAATGTGAACATGGAAAGAGTGATTCGATATGAGATGCGGAGCAGCTCCAACACCTGCACCAGATTGATGATATAGAAATTGCCGATAGTAAAATAGATCAGAAACCGTACCGCCGCAGGAAATCTCTTTGCCTTGCGGTAAAAAACAAGAGCAGGAAGTCCCACTGTAAATCCAAGATATCCAATAAATAACTGTATAAACTGAATGACATTTAACGTCTCCATAGACATAGGCACTTCCTCCTCTCCTGTTTTCATTCAAGTCGAACACATGTAAGACTTTGTGTGCGATTCCGGTCAGCTTTTGTTTTCCAGACCGCTAAGTCTCAAAAATGCAAGACAACATCTGCGTATCGTCAAGTTCCCATTCCAGAATCTTTTGTATAGCCGATACCACCATGTTTTTTCATCTATATAATTTCCATTTATAAAAAATCCTTGCGCTACTGCAAGGATCTGCTCTTCCTGTACCTTTTCATCCAGCTTCCACTGGTGATCTCCGCACACCCGGAATCCATCCTCTTCGATTTTCATAATTCGGTGTAAAACCAGTGTGCCATCTGTTCTCCGATAAAGAACAATGTCCCCTTTTTTTAACATCTTTCCCTCTGCTGCCATAATTTTTACCCGACACTTGCCTTCTATTAAAAGCGGCCACATACTGGTGCCTTTCGTGGGTACGACTGCAAATCCCAGTTCTTTCAGACACTGCTCTATGTTTCCTGTCTGCTTCATCGTATCAGCACATGACAGGAATCCAGTTCTGACAGAAATGCATCCACATCTGCTGCCACCTGCTCCGGTTCCATCTCGTATTCCTTTGCAAGACTTTCGATCAGACTGTCTCTGTCTGTATCCTCCTGCAGCATCCTGCAGACAAACTCACCGGTGTGATTCAGTGCAATCATGCCATTAAAATCTGTTTCTCTGTCAGAAAGAGGCACAAGCACCACATTGCCGTGTACCTTTCTCAAAATATGATCTTCTATCAGACGCATAGGTATCCTTTCTCAATCCGATTATTATTCAATCGTTGTATTTGTTCCACCAAAAAGTTGATTCAATGCATTTGCTGCATACTCAGCAGTGGGGGCTGGGGTTCCACTTTCTGTCAATATCTGGTCATTATCATCAAATCGATAAATCTTCGCCTTCGGTGGTTCATATACTTTTCCATTCTTGCTCATCATAATCCTTTTCCTTTCATCACTCTGTAGGAGAGTTTGGCCGCTTCCAGCTCTCTGGTGCAGCTCATCTCATAGATAGTAACCCGTGACACTACCTGTTCCATCATGTCCAGTAAAAGATTCATTTCTTCATTGCTCCTGGGGCGCCAGGTGTTATTGAGCATCAAAGCTAATGCATGGTCCTCTGTCACCTGCTGCATCTGATTCTCATTACCCTGCTTCAAAAAACAAATTCCTTTTAATGGAACTCCCTTATTTACCTGCAAGTTGGTCTTACCGGCAAACGGGCTTCCCCACACGGTAATTCGTTCTTCCTCCGGCCAGATCACAGGTTTATCATCATTCAGAATATAGCTTCCAGGAAAGAGTTCCCGCCAGAAAGCGGTGTGTGTGGATTTCCCTGTGCCGGAAGGTGCGGAAAACAGATACGCTTCTCCCTCATAGACAACTGCAGAAGCATGAAGGAAAAAACGCTCATGCCGCACAATCTTCCGGCAGAATGCCGCACTGCAGCAAATGTATTCCCGTTCTTCTTCTGAAGGTCTTTTCATCACCACCCGGGATTCATCATTGGGATCCGGTGCGATCCTAATCACAGGAGCACCGGAAGATTCATAAGATACACTTTGCCGCATCAGACGCTCATACTTCGGATTCATCTCTACTTTCAGATTTGCAATCTCATAAATCATCTTCGGAATCCTTCCTTTTATGATAAAGTGTAACTGTTCAGTACCTTCACAGTTACGAGCAAAAATCCATTGGAAATTGCCTGCGGCAATGGGATTTTTGCTTGTGTGTCTCGGGATTTTGACACAATATGTGCCAAAACACCTCGCGGGATAGTGGCTACTGAATAGTTACGATAAAGTTCATAATGCTACAGTATATATCAAAATCCGCAATAGCACAACAAAAGACAAGAAAAAACATTTATGCAAAATGGTTATTTTTTGGTAAAGGCTGTGTAAATTGACCATTTACACAGCCTGTTGAGTGTTGAGATAATGATTGCACTTATTTTGAATAATGGGATTTGCCCCTGTATTCTCCTGATGCTGTATTGACTACACCATTGTCATTGGTTACTTTCGTTCCTGCTGTACCGTTGACCGTAATCGTCGCTGTAGCTCCCGGGGCATAGAGGTTGTCGATGATAAAGCCGTAAGTTGTATTTGCTTGCAGCCCGGATGCTTCCCAGTAATAGGTAAGCGTTGTGGCTCCGCTGATCTGCTGGATACTACCTTTGTTGTACTTAACTCCATCGCCGTCTGTCAGGATAGAAGTTCCATTGCCTGTAAAACTTCCGGTACCGCCCACCTTCACATAAGCCGAAGCCGGTACTGTGACGGTGATCTGGATCGTACTTACATCGGTCATGGTATTGAGAGAATACTTAAAGCCTGTCGAGATTGTGTTACCATATTTATTGTCAAGACCATAACCTTCCGCATTCTTTCCTGTTCCCGCATCACGGCCATCGAAGGCAGATGGAATCTGTGTTCCCTCACTCTCTGCAATAAAGGAGAGATATACCTTATTTTCTACGGTCGGATTATACACAATCTCAAATCTTGCATAATAAATGACATTGTTGGTTGCTGATGTTGTCGTGGTAGAATAGGTTGCATCCGTACTTAATTGATTACCATCCTTGTCATACCAGCCCAGGAATTTATAACCTGAATTTGCTGTAGCTTTGGAGCTTGCCGCAGCACCGTCTACATCTGTGACGGAGGCTACGGAAACATCTCCACCTACGGTATCTGTCTTAAAACTTCCGTTGGCCTGTTTTGTCTGTGCTGCAAACTTGACAGTATATGCCGTCTCAAAACGTGCATAGTAGGTGGCATCGCCTGTTGTGGTGTAGCTGATGGTTGCACCATCATTGATCAGCATAGTATCCGCAACTTTGTTGCCAGTTGAATCATACCAGCCCACAAATTTATAGCCTGTTCCGGCGGTTGCTGTGGAACTGATTGGATTTCCAGGTGCATCGGTATAGGTGTAACGACCAAGGGTTCCAATCTTATCATCTGTCGTATCTTCCCAATTATCTCCATTTTTCACCTGGCGGATATAGGTCTGTGTAACACTTCCGGAAAATCTGGCGTAATAGGTATTGACACTTTCCTTGGTTTCCACATAGGTGTAGATGGGGTTTGTGGTAATTAATTTCCCACTTGCATCATACCAGCCCTCAAAGGTAAAACCATCTTTTGCTGTGGCTGTGGCTGTTATTTTTTCATCTGTTGTGGCATGGTAGGATTTCCCACCATTGGCATTATAGGCAGCATTATAATTCGTATTGGATGTATCTGTCACACTGGTAATTTCGACGGTGCCGCCGTTGGCAGAATCCGTGTAGTTCGTGCCGCTACCCACCTGTGGAATAAAGGCCTGACGCCAGCGCCACTGGGCTATCATGGTAAGACCTTTGTGGTCATTTGCATACGCCCTTTCTTCTCCGTTATCTTTCCAGGTCACACCATCAACCACATTATTCGTTTTATTAATTTCTTTCATCAATGACACGTTTCCATTATAAATGTTAAAATGCTGTGCTGCTGTCTCTTCTGTCGCTCCATCGACAGAGTAATTACATGCTATGGTATGTACAGCGGGAAGTATTAACTTGCCTAACTGATCCGCATTTACATGTGTTTCTTTTTCGCCAGTCTTTTCCAATTTATCACCGGTCAGCAGCCAGCCCATAAACTTCCAGCCATCATTCTGACCTTCCGCCGCATGGGATACACACGGGGGAATAAACATCTTCGGGCTGGGGTCCGGTGTCGCACCAGACACTGTATCCACTCCGTTCGCATTTCCTGACAGTACAGCCGGTTTGAAGCTGTACACATTCTCTGCTTCATTTGTGTTACAAGTTCTTTCCACCACGTACGCCTTACCGCCATTAGGGTCATAGGTGACGGTGGGGTTCTTGATAAAAACAAAGTGTAAATCTGTTGCCGATGTTACATTAGCCAAATAATAGGTGTAAATGGTATCACCTTCATTATTCGTCGATTTGATCCATTTTTCCTTTTTCTGCTCCTCTGTTAAACTTCCGGTATCTTTAATTTCATTTCCTGCCAGTTTCAAAAAAATAGTCTCCGGATTACCATTTTCATCCTGTTTTGTATAATACACACCAACAAACTCACATCCCGCATCCGCATCCGCTTTTTTTACAATAGCCTGGATTCTGAGCGGTTCCCCATCTGTCACATAAGTTGCCAGGTTCTTATCCACTGTAACTATATGACCTTCTTTTGAACCTTCACCTTCAGTTGTACCGTCACTTCCTCCAACCACAGCACTTCCATGTGTGGTTGAACTACCTGACAGAGGATGATAAAGCTGGAAATTAATATTATCCAAAAAGTTTCCATAAGTCTTTGCTTTATCTGCTGATACTAGCGAATCAACATATCCTACGGACACGAATCCAAACAGGGTATCCGTCTGACCTGCCGGTACAGTATAGAGATAATACTTACTCAGATCCACCGTTGTACTGCCAGAACCGTTTCCACTTCCCGCGGAGCCTTCCGCATTGGAACCATAAGAGTTCCATGGATTTGTACCACTTGTTGCTCTGCTGGATGCCATAATCCAGATATGCCACTCTTCCGTATAAATCGTACTTGGGGTCAGACTGAATGCATTATTTCCTGCATTATCTTCAAATGTTCCCTTGTCTGCAAACTTTTTACTGTAAACGGTAAGCTGCTCACCTAACCCTGCACTGGTTTTTACAGATGTCTTTCCCTGTGCGATCAACCAGTCCACCATCTGCATCAGATGATCTCTTCCATCCTTATTGGGTTTTGACGGATCGACACTCTGTTTGGGCCCGATCACCAGAGCCATGGTATCTGTACCGTTGCGGGCGCCGTGATCCAGACCCCATTCATAGATACTGGAAGGCGTCGTCTTTACATTCTGGTATAACGTACTTTCTTCATCGGCATTTAATTCCGCAGCGTAGTCTCCGGCTGTAGGTTCCAATTTTACACCAACAATATACGTTCCCGTATTCTTTCTGAATAATTCAATCTTTCTCTGAAAAGCTGTGGTATTCCAGGAAGGTACAGCATCTTGATCCGGCTGTGAATAAGCATTGGTAAATGTCTGCCCCTCTTCAAAACTACCATTCTGCAATTTTCTATTATCATCCGCCGCATACGCCAGCCCGACGCCCACTCCCGCAATCAGACAGAGTCCAAGCAGAAGTCCACGTACTTTTACAAGTAATTTGCTTTGTTGTTTCTTTTTATCGCTCATCCGTTCTCAACCTCGCTTCCTCTATCATTTATTTATATTTCACACTGATTCAAACGCCCGGATACCATATTCTGTTCTTGCCCGGGGCATACTCTTATTCTTCGGTCCATCCCTTTTTGTTGATAAAACTGTTTTTTGGCTGCATACATACGCATTTCTGCGGTATTGATCAGTGAGCCCATATCCATATCAGAGCAAAATCCTGTATCATAACCGATGGAAACGTAGTACTCTTGCTCTTTCGCAGACCTCACAACCATATTGATCTTTTTCTGTATCTCATCTGCGCAGCCATCTATGACAAACGAAACAAATTCATCTCCGCCAATACGATAGGTATTATTTTTTCCGAACTGTTCCACCAGCTTTTCCGCAACAAATTGAAGCATTTTGTCTCCTGCTTCATGTCCCTTCGTATTATTCAGCTCATGAAGTCCGTTCAAATCCGCAAATATACAAGACAGATTCTTCTTACAGAGCGAAGGATAGATTGACAAATTCTGTTCATAAGAATTTCGATTACGCACCCCTGTAAGCATATCAATCTCACTCATGATAACCACTCTCTGTCCATATAAAATTCTTTGACATTTTACACTCATCATATAAGTACTGATAATAGCACTGATCGTCCCAAACACACCGGCATCTATAATGTCTGCAGCAAGAACATAGTCCTCCTTGATATACAACGCCGCAATCACAAAAGCAATGATATATACATATATACAGCCAATCATTCTGACTGGTCTGTCTGTAAACAGCAGCGGAACCGTAAGCAGCAAAGCAATAAAAGTAACCGTCTGTTCATCAGGTCTTGTAACTGTACCTAATACAATTCCAAATAGAAACAAGATACTTATAAAAGCATAAATGCCAGCCAAAAGCAATCCCGGATGTTTCTCAGAACAGAATTTTGCCACACCAAACAAGGCGAGTGATATAAACATTGTAAGCAAATAAACCCATCGGTTCGCCGCTATATTCTGAGATAAAAATGATAAAAAAAACATGATAAGCAAAAACGCAGCAGCTATTATGGAAAAAATCATAAGATTTTGGCGATTGCTGCTTTGTATCTCACCCCAAATTTGCATATATTCATCTTCAGACATTCCTGAATTCAAAAAATATCGTTTTAAAAAAACAGTTTTTCTTTTCATTCGAGTATTCTTCTTTCTAACAAGCGAAAACCGCTTTGACTGTTCTATTATTTTCCACCGACTTTGTTGTATCTGATAGGAATCGACAATAGTATACTATCATGGATATCACAAACCTGTTACAAAATATCTGTTCTTTCCCAAAGCAGGCCACACGTTTCCTCCGCCCAACTGTACTGTATCATATATTCACCGTAAAATTCCGGCTTTCCGTTTTTTAAATAAGCATAATAGTCACAGTCAATTTTCTCAATATCCAAAGCATAGCTGTAATTGCTCTGAATAACAATAGAATCTGCCCCGACATTTTCCAGTGTCTGCCGCAGGTCAAAAAAAAGCTGGCGCAGATAATTGTGGTTTTTTTCTTCATCCACCTTGTCCGGCCACAGCATTGCGCTGATCTCCCTGGCGGTGACCCCGGCACCTTTCCGATCCACAAGGAACGCAAGAAGTTCTTTTGTTTTTGTTCGCTTAAACACCAGTCTTTCCCCATGGAAATACACTTCGAAGTTGCCAAAGCATTTTACGGTCAGTCGATTCTCCTTTGCTCTGACGCCCTTGATATGGTCAATTTCCTCCTGTACTTCCTCCGGGGAAATGGGTTTCATCAGATAACCGGATACCCGGAGTTTGATGGCTGCCACCGCATACTTCTCATGCCCGGTACAGAACACGATCTTGCAGTCAGGGTGAATCTCCATGATTTTCTTCGCAAGGGTAAGACCGCCCATTCCACGCATAGAAATATCCAGAAATGCCACATCTGCGGAATTGTTCCGCACCCATTCCAGCGCTTCGTTACAGGAACCAAATTCTGTAACCGATGTGATATCGGGAGATGCCTTTACCGCCTTGGAAAGTGCGTACAGCATCAAAGGCTCGTCATCTACTGTGATTGCAATCATTCTTTTACTCCTTTCGGAATTGAGATTACCACTTTCGTTCCAACCCCCGGTGTACTTTCCACGGTCAGCGTACCGCCGCACATGGCTTCCACCCGTCCGCGGATATTTCGCAGACCGATATGCTTTCTCTCATCAAGTAAAATAGATGGTTCAAAACCTGCGCCGTTATCCTCCACGCTGACAAAGTAATGGGTATCTGTTTCATAGGAGGAAACCGTCACTGTGCCGCCCTCCGGCAGCTTCATCAGCCCATGCTTAATGGCATTTTCAACCAGCGGCTGCACGGACAGTGCCGGGAGAAGGAAATCACCGGACTGCAGATCAAAAAGGATTTCCATATCCGGGAAACGGACCTGTTCAATGCTGACATAATATCGAACATGCTCTATCTCCTTTGACAGATGAATCGGTACGTGATTGTCCAGCTCACTGAAATTTCCGCGAAGATAACAGGAAAAATTATGTACCAGCTTTGCGGCAGCTTCCGGCTGAAGCTCACAGAGCTGCTCAATACTGCCAAGAGTATTGTATATGAAATGCGGACGAATCTGGCTGATCATGGTAGAAATACGGCTTTCTGTGAACTGCCTTTCTTTCTCTGCAAGCTGTCTTTCATTTTCCGCAAGTACCCTTTCCTGCTCTGCAAGCTGCTTTTGCTGCCTGATATAGTGGAACATCATCTTCACACCCGTGAGTATAATATAAATGAGCATGCACAGAAGCGAAAACAGCAGACCGGAGGATGTACCTCTCACATAAAAGGCAATAACGTCCGCCACTACACCCACCACCAAAATGAGGGATAATCCAGGAGTGATACCGCCATACTGATTTTGAGGGTATTTTATGCGGTCATAAATTACATTTCCCACAAAGACTGCCACAGCAAAACCAATCATAAGATGGATGATAGTAAAATTCTCCCTCAGATCTACAATGCCAAAAATCTGAAACAGCAGCTGTACGATACAGACCACCGCCGCTGCGATACAGTATCCATCCAGTATACGATGGCTGGTTTTATGAAATCGTGCCTCCATGGACTTCATCAGCGGCACCGTGCCAATCATCAGCATAGCCACCGAGATATAAAACATAAGTACCGGCTTTTCCGGTGTCAAAAATGGCGTAAACCTTGTATCCGTCAACCGCCACAGTCCCATCATAACAGAGAACAGACCCAGACCCACAAGTCCTCCGTCACTGCGTTCCCAGATTATTTTATATACCGCAGCACATAAAAACAGGATACCGACAAGCAATGCCATCACACTCAGAAGAAGCTGCTGCCAGTCCTGACGCAGGCGGTCCAGGAAGACATTAAGTCTGGAACCCACCAGAAACTGAACTTCCCTGTTACGGGAACTCTCGTACACGGGAATAATATTGACACGAATCTCTTTCCCTGCGTCCTCCCGGCAAAGCGGTACCATTGACCAGTTACTGCCAATCGTTTTGATGAGCAGCTTCCCGGAAGGTTTCATGCTATACATAAGCTGACCTTCTATGTAAACTTCAGCATATTGATGGACAGTATAAAAAGAAAGATATGTGTCCCTTTCCAGTCCTTCGCCAATGGTAAATGTATACTCTTTGATTACACCAATCGGAGCGTCCGCATTTTCAACCTCACGGCAGGAAGCTTCCCCGACTGCCGCCAGACCATCGCCCTTCCGGCTCTGTTGTATCTCAAAATTGGCAGTCACACCCAGAAACACCAAAAGAGCAAACAGCATCACACCCGCCAAAACAGGCAGAATTACAGATAATCGGGATAATAGAATGGTTTGTTTTGACTTAGACTCTGTACCGGAATCTGGCATAGCTACACCTTCTTTCTTTATCACAAACAAATTTTTCTTTTTGTCACTCGTCCATCCTCAATATGAAGCCGATAATCACAAATTCTAAGTGCAGCTTTTCTGTGAGTGACGATAAAACATGTTTTTTCTTTCATCTGACTAAGATTAGAAAGCAGCTTCGCTTCTGTTTCCTCATCCAAAGCACTTGTGCTTTCATCCAAAAGCAGAATGGATGCCTTTGACAGCAATGCTCTTGCTACCGCAACACGCTGTGCCTGCCCTTCTGAAAGACCGATCCCCCGTTCTCCCAACAAGGTATCCAGGCCCCGATCCAAGGTGTTAATCAGGGAATCAATACAGGCAGCGGTTGTGGCCTTTCGTATTTCTTCTTCAGAAGCAGAATCGGTAAACAACAGAAGATTCTCACGCAGGGTTCCGGAAAACAGCATATTTCCCTGAGGCACATAGGCAAAAAGGGGTCTCGTATGTTTGGAGGCTATCTCAACATGGTCTGAAAAACAAAACTCTACTTTTCCTGCCACAGGCTGATAAATACCAAGAAGCAGCTGAAATAAGGTGCTTTTTCCACCGCCTGACAGACCGGTTAGCGCAACAAAATCTCCTGGGTAAATCTCTGCATTCACATGTTTCAGTACCACTTCTCTTCCATAATGAAAGGAGAGGTCGGATATTTGTATCTTGTTTAAATTTCTATATAATTCCTGCCCGGAAACCTTTGCTTTTTCTTCCTCTTCCGGGAGATCCAAAAGCTCTTTCAGACGTTCCGCAGAAGAAATCATCCCATACAACTGAGCTGCAATATCCGCCGCAGAGGCAATCGGTCCCTGAATCTGCCCAACCAGCTGAATGATGGCTGCCAGGGATCCGTAAGTTAAAATCCCTTTGTAAATACCTCTACATCCCCACAGCATACAAAACAGCCAAGAAAGCTGAAACAAAGTACCGATGGTGGCATTCATTCCTCCGGAAAAGTATCCTCGTTTTAGCTGAACCTTTAAAAAATCCTGCTGACGCAAATCTGCCTGACTCTCCATGCGAGCTTCCGAACCACTGGCTTTGATGAAACGCAGATTTTCCAGCGTCTCTTGTAGAATCGCATGCAGTCTGCCCTCACTCTCCTGTACTGCCTTATGCAGGGATGACATCGAAGTTTTGAAAACAACAATCAGCGCCAGCCCTAACATGCCGCCTACGATTAAAAGCACCACAAAGCGCCAATCCATGGAAATCAAAATCACAACTGCGCCAATAAAACTGACCGCCATGGAGACAAGCTGCGGAACAATTCCTATTATACCGTTTTTCACCACACTCACATCGGAGAACATACGATTTACCAGTTCTCCACTGTGATAGTCATGAAGTGATGCGTATTGCTTCCTTAACAAACGGTGTAACACCATAGAACGCATATCCTTCAGCAAAATGGCGCTTGTTTTTGCATTCAATATACTGTTCGCTGCCGAGCAAAGCCGGGTCACAAGTATTGTCGTGATCATGATCAAGGCATACACCTTCACCTGCCCGGCATTGTGGCTGGTGGCACCGTCAATCAGCCCTTTTGTTAAAAGCGTAATAACAAGAGAGTTGCCGGAAAGGATGAAATTAAATATACAAATCCATATCATGGACAGATGTCCGGAACGTGACCAGCGGAAAATATCTGCAATGGCCGGACTTTTGAATATCTGAATCATTTTTTCTTTATACATTTCTACCTTTCCCTCTAATGCTGTTTCCAGTATACCATAGATTACAAAAGCTTCTATTCAAAATATTTGTAATGTTTATTCTACCTCATACTCACTAAAAAAGAAACACAACCGCAAAATGTTCTCACATTTTGTGGTTGTACCGGGATCTATGTGCCTATTTTTTCACTTTTCAATAATAATTACATGCTTCTGGAAACGTCTTCACATACTTTCATTGCTTCGATCACTGCGCTTCTGAATCCACATTCCTTCCTATGTATTCCGGCGGACCGGTTGCATTGGCTCGGGAGGCTACCACCCTGTCATAGGTACTTTCCGTAAAAGCATTCTATCATATCATTTTACGGATTTCAATAATATCCAATTTCAGGGTATGAAAAGTACAAAGATTTTTTCTTAACATCACATTAGCATCACGGGCAAAAAATCATCTGGATACAGAGTGTCTGAGGTATATTTGAGGATTTCTGCAAAATCCAGGGCTGTCCTGGTATTTTTTCTTGCAAACTTATTGACATTTCACGCCGTTAACATTCATTTTAGATACCTCTTGTACTCTTTAGATTTTTACCAACTGCCAGGTCAGTAATAATCTAAATTTACTTGAGGTATTTTTGTGTGTCAATCTCTTGACCTATTTAAAGTATACAGGAAGCTTTCATTATATCTTCTGCATTTTTCAAAACTTTGAGAGTATGCTCTATGCCAAAAGGAATTTCTTTGAATAGTTCTTTCATCTCTATAATAATTTTTTCTTTAAACATAAATCACCTCCATTTATACCTTATAATAGGCGTTTGCGAAACGCCACAGCCCGCATAAAATCGGGCTTTTTTCTTTGATAAAACAGAACAACTCCTCACCGGTTTGTGGTAAAATTTAAGTGACCAAACAAAAATCAACCATATCCACCTGAAAGGAGTTGTACCTATATGATACCATACAATCAGCTTTCTTTGGCAGGTATTTTTTCAGATTGTCAGGAAATTTATGAATCCGACAAACCTCAGTTTCTGTCTCTCTTACAACAGCACATTGACCTTGATGAAATTGTTCCCGCTTCCTTCCGGAAGCACTTCTATGCATCAACGGGAAGGGCCCGTAAATACCCTTTGAATGCTTTTTTATGGGCACTTATCATTCAGCGTATTTTTTCAATCCCTACTGATTCCCTGCTCCTTGTTTTCCTTCAGTATTCCCGGCATCTCCGTGAATTCTGTGGTTTCGACAAGGTTCCGGATGCCTCTAAGATCACCCGTTTCAAGCAGGATTTTCTCGAAGATCTACAGGCTGTTTTCAACCACCTTGTTGATCTTACGGAACCAATCTGTCAGGCAATCGATTCTTCCAGAGCTGCTATGACCATCTTTGATTCCTCTGGCATAGAGGCCTGGGTTACAGAAAACAATCCCAAATATGCCAACCGCATCATCAGACAGCTAAAATCATACGCAAAAGCCATGCATTTTGATAAGAACTATGACCCTTACAAAGCTGCTTACGGTTCCATGCCTTCCCATGCCGCCGCAAATCCTGATATCAAACAGCTTTTCATTGATGGGCATTTTTGTTATGCCTACAAATTTGGCATTGTCACAAATGGTTTGGGCATTGTCCGGCATATTGACTTCTATAACAAGGATTTTTTTGAAAAGCATCCTGAGATTATTCTTGAAAAGAAGTCCGATTCCCCGGATGAAGATAAATCGGTCCATGATGCCAGGCTGCTCATCCCTACTTTACAGGATCTGTTTGCTGCACATCCCCTCATCAACCCAAATACTTTTTTAGGAGATGCCGCCTTTGACTCCGCGAAACTTTATAAAGAGCTTCTTTCAGGAGACACCTTTGGCAGAGATGCTGACGGCAATGGCCTTCACTTTCAAAAGGCCTACATCCCATTAAATTCCCGTTCCGGATTGGAAGGCAATGACTATTCAGTAAATGAAAATGGGATTCCCTGTTGTCCGAATGATCGTTCCCTTCCTATGAAACATGAAGGGACCAGCAAACGGAAGAACGGTATTGTACGCTATAAATTCATCTGTCCAAAAGTCAAATGGGAAAAGAATCCCTCCACAGGAAAATATCACCGTGTCTGTCACCAATGGTAAATAGCTTTCATTAAGATAAGAAATATAGTATACTAAAGACACCGAGGAAGCAAAGTTCGTCTTGATACAGTTCTCGTATTGCGTCTCTAGCTAATGACTACAGGCACGGCAAACAGACAGATTGGGGAA
>JALFGN010000024.1 GCA_022777285.1 Blautia sp. | reverse complement strand
TGTATTTGATCTTCAGATTCCGGATGCCGGTTTTTTCCCTCTCCGAAGCTTCCAGTTCTGCCAGCCAGGTTTTTCCTTTTGTTTTTGCCTGGCGGAAATGATCCACGTCCGCATTATAACCATCCTTGATGATCCCGCCTTCTTTCATGGCAAGGGGCGGATCCTCTACAATGGAAGCTTCCAAAAGGGAAAACAGATCCTGCAGATCATCCATATTTTCATAGATTTCCTGCATTTCTTTACAGGAAAATCCTTTTACCAGTGCTTTGATATGAGGAAGCATGGAAATGGAGGAGCGAAATGCAATCAGATCTCTTGGATTCGCAGACTGATAGCTGATTCGTCCAATGAGGCGCTCCAGGTCATAAATCGGATTCAGATATTCCCGGATCTCTTCCCGGTCCATTTCTCTTTTTTTCAGTTCTTCGACTGCATCCAGACGGTCCTGAATCGCTTCTTCGTCAATCAGAGGCTGCTCGATGAAAGACCGGAGCATGCGGGCTCCCATGGCTGTTTTGGTTTTATCCAGAACCCAGAGAAGCGAACCACGTTTTACTTTGTCCCGCAGGGCCTCCGTAAGTTCCAGATTGCGTCGGCTGGAACTGTCTATGAGCATATAACGTTCGGTTGCATAAGGCGTAATGGCACGCATATGATCCAGAGTGGTTTTCTGGGTATTCAGCAAATACGTAAGAAGCGCACCGGCGGAAATCGTGGCGCATTCGTAATCCTTTAGACCCAGTCCTTCCAGGGTGCTTACATGGAAATGTTCTTTGAGTGTCCGGGCGCAAAGCGTATCATCAAAATACCAGCTTTCCAGTGGATAAATGCATACATGAACTCGGTTTTTCAATTCTTCCATATCCACACCACTCATGCAGAAGGCTTCATTGCATATGATTTCTGCAGGAGAGAATTTGTAAACTTCATCCAGAAGGGAGCGGATTTTATCCACTTCTGTAACCATGAAATCTCCGGTTGTCACATCTGCGATGGCAATTCCAAATCGGTTGGATAAATATACAATGGACATGAGATAGTTGTTTTTGGTTTCGTCCAGAGCCTGGGTATTCAGATTGGTACCAGGAGTTACCACACGGATGACTTCCCGTTTTACAATCCCCCTGGCTTGTTTCGGATCTTCCATCTGCTCACAGATTGCCACTTTATAACCGCGTTCTACCAGTCGGTTGATATAGGTCTCGGCTGCATGGAACGGGACGCCGCACATGGGCGCGCGTTCTTCCAGGCCACAATCTTTTCCGGTTAACGTCAGTTCCAGTTCTTTTGAGACCGTAATGGCATCTTCAAAAAACATTTCATAAAAATCGCCCAGGCGATAAAACAGGATGCAGTCTTTGTTCTCTTCTTTTGTCTTTACGTAATGCTGCATCATTGGTGACATCGGCATATATTTTTTACAACTCCTTTATTTTCTGTAGGTTTCAAAAAGACAACAACAGGAAGCGGTTTTACTTCAATCCTGTTGCTGTCTGTGGTTTGCACGGTGTTAAGCTTTGGTAGGGGTACCCATGTAATAGAAGCCACGGCATTCATCCAGATGAACGGAAATCATCTGGCCGATCAGGGATGGGTCTCCCGGAAAATGAACCAGAAGATTATTGGACATTCTTCCGGTAAGCAGATGCGGATCGTGTTCGTTTTGTTCTTCTACCAGGACCTCTTGTATGGTGCCGGTGTCTCTGGAGGACATTTCCCGGCCGATTTCCTGTACTTTTGCAAGCAGGCGGTCAAACCGGTCTTTGATGACTGCTTCCGGAATCTGATCTTGCATAACGGCAGCAGGTGTCCCGGTTCTTTTGGAATAGATAAAGGTAAAGGCACTGTCAAAGCGTACTTTCTCTACCACATCCATGGTTTCCAGAAAGTCTTCTTCGGTTTCTCCGGGGAAGCCTACAATAATGTCGGTCGTCAGGGAAATATCCGGCACGGCTGCCCGGATTTTTTCTACTAAGGTCAGGTATTTCTCTTTGTCGTAATGGCGGTTCATGATTTTTAAGATCCGGCTGCTTCCGGACTGCAAAGGAAGATGCAGATGCCGGCAGATTTTTTTACTGTTTTTCATCACTGCAATCAGTTCATCGGACAGATCCTTTGGATGAGAAGTCATAAAACGGATGCGTTCCAGTCCCTCTATTTTTTCAATTTCCAAAAGAAGCTGCGCAAAGGTGATGGGTTCCTCAAGATTTTTCCCATAGGAATTGACATTCTGACCAAGGAGCATGACTTCTTTGACCCCATCTGCAACCAGTTTTTCAATTTCCCGGACAATGTCTTTGGGATTTCGGCTTCTTTCCCGCCCTCTTACATAGGGAACGATGCAATAGCTGCAGAAGTTATTGCAGCCGAACATGATGTTGACCCCGGATTTAAAAGAATATTTCCGTTCACTTGGCAGATCTTCCACAATTTTATCCGTATCTTTCCAGATATCAATGACCATTCTTCCGGAAAGAAGCGCGGTAACGATCAATTCGGAAAATTTATAAATGTTGTGGGTTCCGAAGATCAGATTCACAAAGGAATAGCTTTTTTTTAGCTTTTCGACTACGTGTGGCTCCTGCATCATACAGCCGCATAAAGCAATCATCATGTGTGGATTTTTTTTCTTCAGGCTATGTAGATATCCCAGACGTCCATAGACACGCTGATTGGCATTCTCACGGACGGTACAGGTATTGTAAATAACGAAATCTGCAGTTTCTTCCTGAATTTCCTGATATCCGATTTCTTCCAGAACGCCGGTCAGTTTTTCAGAATCACGGGCATTCATCTGACACCCAAAGGTTACCACACAAAACGTAAGGGGGCGTCCCAGTTCTTTTTGCTGTTTTTCGACCAGCTCCCGCGCTTTTTTCATGAAATAATACTGACGCATCGGTTCTTCGGCAGGCTCGGGCTGGGATAAATCGATGCGGTCAAGAACTGCTTCCAATTCGTTCTTCTTTTTTGATTCATTCATGGTAGGATCCAATTCCTTTCTAACAACTCAGTTTTTTCTGGTCTTGAGACCATACTTTTCTCCAAGATTGGTAATACTTCCATCTTTTTCCTGAATACTGATATTGTCAAGCTGAGCACGCATATTCATGCGGATGACAGCAATATATTCAGCCCGGAGTTTTTTTTGTTCTTCTTTTTCCGCAGGCGTAAGTCCTTCCGTTTTGGATTTTCTTGCAAGTGCATTGATGCGGTCAATGGTTTTCTGATCCATAGTAATTGTTTTTCTCCTTTTCTTTATAAACGGTCAATGATATCGTCCAGATAAAATTCTTCCTTTTTATCGGAAAGAAACAGGGTTCCGTAATTCCTTCCCTGCAGGATTTTATGTATGATATGGAAATCGGCACCGTTTGCAATGACCATATCTGCGCCTGCACTGGTTGCAATGTGTGCAGCCTTTAATTTGGTCGCCATTCCTCCGGTTCCTACGGAAGTTCCGGAGCTGCCTTTGGCCATGCTTTCCAGATGTGCATCGATTTTTTCTACTATATCGATAAATTCTGCCTGCGGGTTCTGGTTGGGATCGTCTGTAAAAAGTCCATCAATATCAGACAGCAAGAGCAGCACATCGGCATCGATCAGTGCAGCCACCAGGGCAGATAAGGTATCATTGTCACCAAATTCGATTTCATCTGTGGAAATGGTATCGTTCTCATTTACAATGGGAATTGCTCCCATAGAAAGCAGACGATCAAAGGTGTTTCTCGCATTGACCCGGGTGGCACGGTTGATCATGGTATATTTTGTCATAAGAATCTGGGCAGCTGTCTGACTGTATTCGGCAAACAGCTTCTGATAGATCATCATAAGGCGGGCCTGTCCCACGGCTGCGCAGGCCTGTCTTTCATCCAGCTCCTGTGGTTTGTGGGAAAGCCCCATGGCGCTTTTTCCGACTGCAATGGCACCGGAAGAGACTACGATCACATCTTTTCCCTGATTGTGCAGATCTGCCAGTTCCCGGACTAAAATCTCCATTTTCATAAGATTGAGGCGGCCGGTTTCTGTATGGGTCAAAGAAGAGGAACCGATTTTTATAACGATTCTTTTTTTATCTTTCAGGTTATCTCGTAAATTCATTTTTTTCACTCCATAAATTTATATTTCTCTATATTACTACATTTTTTTCGGTTCGTCCAGAGAAAATCCAGACCCTTCAGGAAGAATAGTTTTCCAGAAAACTGTAAAGTTCATCCAGTCCCTGCACTTCTTTTCCGGCAAGAACGGCTGCTTGTTCGACAGGAGGCAGTGCCCGCAGCGGAATATCGGTATCTTCAAAGAAAGAACCATCTTTCGTTTTATAAACCGTGAGATAATCGTTCTTTACCCGAATGGTATAATTGGCGACTTGTGCCTCCTGGTTGGGAGAAAGCTCCTGGCGCAGAACCATCTGTTCCTCGGAGTAAGAGAAGATGCGATAGGTGTTCTTTTCCATTTCTCCCGAATCCGGGTTATAAATCTCAAAAATCAGACTGCTGTTTTTCGAGAGCGGAAGGGCGGAAACCTGTTTTCCCATTTTGGTGCTCTCTTCTTCCAGTTCTTTGAGTTGTTCCTGTAGTCCCGCAATCTGATAACTCATGAGAAACCCACAGATCAGAAAAAAGGCGGCAAAGAAAAAACCGATACCATAGAATATTCTTTTCATAAAGAATCACTCCTTTTCATTTCTATTCATGAAATAGTATCGGCTTTCTTTTCTATTTTATTCAAAGAATCAAAGATCCGTGCGTTCGATCCGTCGGATTCCCAGGTGTTCCAAAATAGCTTCCTGCTTTTCTTCCATAATGGCTGCTTCTTCTTCGGTCATATGGTCGTATCCCATCAGATGAAGCATGCTGTGCGCAATTAAAAAGGCATATTCCCGGATTTCGCTATGTCCATAAGTGTTCGCCTGTTCGCGCATGCGCGGGATTGCAATCATAATATCTCCAAGAACCAGTTCTCCGGAATCCGGGTCAAATGCATCTTCCCGCTCTTCCAGGAAAGAAAAATCACCGGGTGTCTCAAAATCGATCATGGGAAAGGAAAGCACATCGGTTACACGGTCAATTTTGCGAAACTGTGCATTTGTGCTGCGGATGTCTTCATCTGTGGTAAGAACCAGACTTACTTCTGCTTCGTATGGACAGTCTTCCCAGTCCAGTGCTGCACTTATGACTTGTTTGGCGGTTTCTTCATAATCAAAAGAAATTTCTCCGGGAAATTCTTTATCCAGATTTAAGGTCATTTCGTTTCCTCCTAATTATTGCCATTTGCGTTCTCTGCGATTGTTTTTTATCGTGTCTTTTTCCGGTTTCTGTTTTTTCTCGTATTCATCATAGGCCTGCACGATTTTCTGTACCAGCGGATGACGTACAACGTCTTTGTTGGTCAGCTGACAAAAGGCAATCCCTTCTACTTTCTTTAATACCTGCATGGCTACATCAAGACCGGAACGGACACCGGATGGAAGATCTTTCTGGGTTTTGTCTCCGGTAACGATGACTTTGGATCCAAATCCGATACGTGTAAGAAACATCTTCATCTGTGCAGGTGTAGTATTCTGTGCTTCATCCAGAATAATAAAAGCGTTATCCAGGGTACGTCCGCGCATATAGGCAAGCGGTGCGACTTCGATCAGGCCTTTTTCCATATTTTTTGCAAAGCTTTCCGGTCCCATGATCTGATACAGCGCATCATACAGGGGGCGAAGATAGGGATCGACCTTACTTTGAAGGTCACCGGGAAGAAATCCAAGCTTCTCTCCTGCTTCTATGGCCGGACGCGTCAGAATGATTTTTCCGACTTCATCATTCTTAAAAGCAGTGACAGCCATAGCAATGGCCAGATAGGTTTTTCCGGTTCCGGCAGGTCCGACACCAAACACCACCATTTTTTTCCGGATTTCATCCACATAGGCTTTCTGACCGAGGGTTTTTGGTTTGATGGGACGTCCATTGATGGTATGACAGATGCAGTCCCGGTCGATTTCCACAAGATTTGTTTCTTTTTCCTCAAAAGAAAGAGAAAGGGCATAATCTACGTTTTGTTCTGTGATGGTATTTCCTCTTTTGGAGAGTGTTAAAAGCTGTGTGATGATGTGTTCAGCCTGTTTTGCAGATCCTTCATTTCCCAGAATCTTTAACTGACCGTTTCTGGAAAGAATCGTCACATTTAAGGTTCGTTCGATTTTTTTTACATGTTCATCAAACGGACCGAATACATTCTTTTCATGGTCGGCCGGAAAATCCAGGCGTTTTTCAATTATGTTACTCATCTATGCTGTTGTTCCTTTCTGTCGCTTGTTCCGTAATTTCCACCGGTGTTACGGCAGTGTTTGTTTCTACAACCAGGAGCGTTCCCTTTGCCGTACAGGAGGATTCATTCAGTTCTATTCTAACATGATTTGCAGATATTTGAACCCCTTTTTCCGATAAAGTTTCAAAAAGAAGTTCCAGATGTTTTTGGGCTTTCTGCCTGGCTGCGGTTTTTGAAAAACGAAAGGTTTTTGTTGTAGTTTCATAATCGGTGCTTGTTCCATAAAAAAACGGCAGGAAAAAGTTTTCCGTAAGACGCAGCTGGTGCAGACGGGTGATGGTTTCCGATTGCTTCCACTTAGGCGATTTTTTTAAGGAAAAACAATAGGACCCCGCCTGAAGGAGATATCCGGTTTGTGTATTTCCGGTAGGTACGGGTTTTTGAAAGGTCATGGGAAATTCCTGATAATAGGCAAGGGGGTATGCAATGGAAATGTCCGCATCTGCCTGGGTATATGCATAGCGGATGAGTTCCTGACTGTCGTTGGTGACAGGAATCTGACCACTGACCAGAACCTCTCCTTTTTCACAAGTATCTCCTGGTTTTTTTAAGGGTATTCCTTTTCGGGTGACCATAGAAACAATGCGGCCCGATTTCTCTGCCAGCAGATCGCAGGGGGTGTTCAAAGAATCCGTTGGATCCGTTTTTTGATACGTCTGATTTTCCCGGATTTCCAGAAGCAGTCGGGAACCGGAAATGCGTGCAGAGACCCAGGTCATATCCGGAAATTTTTTTCGCAGCTGTTGGGCGATCCATGCACAATCCACCTGATTTTTGGGAATCCCATGGTAAATCTGGATTTCCTCCAAATATTCCAGAATGACCGGGGTACTGTTATGAAGATTTCCTTCGATGTGAATATTCCAGATATGACTGGATAAAAAGAAAAGCAGGGCCCCTGCCAGGACAATGCCTGTAAAAAATGCCTTTCTTTTTTTATTTCTGTAAAAAAAGAAAGGCATTCCGTATTTTTTCAGAATATGAACGCGGGCTTTGGTTTTCCAACAGATTGGTTTCATCTGCTGGAAGCCGGAAATCGTGGTATGTAATTCATAGCAGCTTCCCTGATTACGCAGATTCCAGATCGGAATTCGGTGATGCGCACACGCATTCAAAAAGCGTTCCGGGTGGGAAGCGTTCAGGCAGAGCTTTAAGTATCCTTTGAAAAAATAGCGCCAAGATTTCAACTGTTTTCCTCCGGATTCTGGTTTACAGGAATGTGACACTGCAGATGTGACCGGTTATTTTGATTTCTTCCCGATTGTAGTATGCAATCGTCAGATGGGTCCCTTCGATTTTGACGGTGCTCTGTTTCATGAGAATGACAATACAGGTCGTTTGATATTGACGAATGCATTTATAATTCTCAATGAACAGTTCTCTTTGACCGGTCATGGTAAGAATCGGCTCCCGATAAGCCAGATCCTTTGGAATCTGCAGAGATTCGGCAATCCTGCCCGCAAGGGTATCTGTTTTTGGAGACATGAAAACCCCTCCGGTGCAATTTCTCATTACTATGCATATGCCAAAGCATTCTTTTTATGCGATAAACAGGATTCCAAACCAGAGAATTTCATTGGGACTTAAGGTGAATTCCATATGAAATTTTTCTGCCAGCTCGCACACAAGAATTCCGTGGCTTTCCACACAGGGATGCATCTTTTCGGGAAAACGGCAAGGTCCGTTTGGATAGGCACATTCCGGACAAATATCACAAGATTCTGTGGAAAGTGCCATACATGCAGAACCCTGTTCTCTAATAAACTGTTCTATCGCTTCTGTGATTTCCTCATGAGCACGCCTGGTTTTTAGCGTTTCCTCAAAATTAATCACATCGGAAACTTCTGCAATGGTAGAAAAAAGAAAACATTCTTTGTATTGCAGACACCGTTTTTTGCATTCGTCTACCGTCCCAACTGCAGGAGGACAGGCCCAGGTCGTTCCAAAACGCTGACATTCCTGTTCACAAATCCAACGGACACGGTAGGAAAATGCAATCTCCTCCGGTTTAAAGAAGGCATATTGATAGACAGGATACTGACAGATAAATGCTTCCAGTTTTTCATGTGAGATCATAGTAAATTCCTTTCTTTTTCCATTTTATCCTTTCCTGCATCCAAATGCTTCCTTTCCAGGCGTCCGGGTGCAGGAAAGGTGATCTTTTGTTGTCTTTTGTCCTCCAGTCCGTTATAATAAGCAAAGGAACTGTAAGGCAAAAAAGAAATCAGGAGGAAAACGTATGCACCGTGAACCAAACGAAGCCGAAGAATATACAAAAACGTATCATACGAAGTGTCTGACCGATGCCAGTGATGTCGTACATACGGTAACGTACAAAAAGGCAACCTGTACAAGAGTGGATGATATTATTCTGAATTTCCACTGTAATCGTGATTCCAAATGTGTGAAATGTCAGCAAAATTACCTGTAAATGAAAATGACAAGAAAAAGGGATGCCAGGTAAGAAAGAGGCATCCCTTTTTCTTTATTTTATTTCAACGGTTTCGTCCAGTATGGAAGTACAATGCGGACATCTTACGGCTTCCAGGCTGATTTCACTTTTGCAGTAAGGACAGGTTTTGGTCGTCGGCGCTTTTTCTTCCTGTTTTGGTCCCAGTTTGGCTGCCGCACGGTTCATGATTTTCATCATAATAAAAATAATCAGTGCCATGATCAGGAAATTGATGACAGCAGTCAGGAATTTTCCGTAATTTAATGTCACTTCTCCGAGAATATTCCAGTGCAGCTGATCGAAGTTCATACCTCCGAAGAGACCAAGAATCGGATTGATGATATCTTCTACCAGGGAAGAGACAATGCTGGTAAAAGCACCGCCGATAATGATACCGACTGCCATATCCATCACATTGCCGCGACTGATAAATGCTTTAAATTCTTTTATGAATTCTTTCATGGATTCGGTTCCCCTTTTCTTTTTTTTCATTATACAACAAATTTTTCCAGATGTCTTGTAGAAAATAAAAAAATTCTTTTTATTTATGCTTTAATCGCCCAGCGCATTTTTGTAGAACGGGCACGGCTGTTTCGGATGCATTCTTCTGCGGAAGGACGGATCACATCTTTGGCGATTTCCCGATAAATCCCTTCTCTGTAAAGACGTTGGAACGATTTTTTTACCAGCCGGTCTTCTCCGGAATGGAATGTCAGAATCGCAATGCGGCCGCCGCTTTGCATAACCTGAGGAAGTTTTTCCAGGAATGCTTCCAATACTTCGAATTCATTGTTTACGTCAATACGCAAAGCCTGGAAGGTTCTTGCACAGGATTTTTTTACTGCTTCTTTTCTTCCTTTTTCCGGTACTCGTACAAGGGCTTTTTCAATGGCATCTCTTAGCTGGGTGGTCGTTTCAATGGGATGTCCTTTACGGATCATGGAAGTGATGGTTCTGGAAATTTCGGCCGCATAGGGCTCATCGGAATTTTCCAAAAGCATGCCTTCCAGTTCCGGCTGAGAAATATGCTTCAGACGTTCGGCAGCAGAAATCCCTTTTTCCGGATTCAGACGCAGGTCCAGAGGACCTTCAAATTTATAAGTAAAACCACGTTCTGGATTGTCAATCTGCATAGAGGACACACCCAGATCGGCCAATGCAAAATCAAAGGTTCCGGATTCCGGGAGCAGTTGCTCTACATCTGCAAAATTTAACTGTCGGATAGTAAGAATCTGGGGACCGTATCCCATATCCTCCAGACGTTTTTTTGTTTTTTGGATTTCAATCGGGTCTACATCCAGTGCGTAGAGATGGCCTTCTCCTTTGAGGCATTCCAGCATTTTGGAAGTATGGCCGCCGTACCCGAGGGTAGCATCCAGGCCTTTTTGTCCCGGCTGAATCTGAAGGAAATCCAGGATTTCCCGGACACAGATAGAAATATGCATGCCAGCAGGGGTACCGCCTTTACGAATGACTTTTTCAATGGTATCGGCATATTTTTCCGGCTGATGTTCTTTATATTTTTCCTGAAAGGTTCTTGGATGGGTTCCTTTATAACGCACTCTTCGCTGATGTTTCTGTTCCTGCTGTTCCATTTTTTTCTCCTTTTCTTTATTTATGATAAGGTTCTCCTGCCATAATCCGGTATCCGCGGTAAATCTGCTCCAGAAGAATCACCCGCATGAGTTGATGAGGAAACGTCATTTTTGAGAAACTCAGGGCAAAATTTGATCTTTGCAGCACTTCTTTTCCAAGCCCGATGGAACCACCGATAATAAAAGTAATATGGCTGCTTCCCTGGATGCCAAGCGTTTCAATTTTTTGCGAGAATGCTACAGAATCTAACAGGTTACCTCCAATTTCCAGCGTGATGACATAGGCATCGTCTTTTACTAGTTTCAGAATCCGTTCGCCTTCTTTTTGACGGATCTGTTCTTCCACGGCTGGGCTGGCACAATCCGGTGTTTTTTCGTCTGCTACTTCCAGAATTTCCAGTTTGCAGTATTTACTTAATCGTTTGCTGTATTCTGCAATGGCATCTTTCAGATATTTTTCTTTGATTTTTCCAACGGTGATCAGCGTCACTTTCATAATCCGTTTATCCTTTCTCTGCAAATGTAATGACGGTTCCTGTTTTGAGATCATGGAGATGGCTGCCGCAGGATGTTTTTAGAATCTCATAGGCTGCAAATCCGGTGCAATGTCCCGTATAAATCTCTTCCACTCCCATAGAAAGAAGGGAAGGCCCCATTTGTTCCACTTCTTCTTTCGGTACACCAAGAGAATCAAGACCCGAAGCACCCTTCAGGTGAAAACCTCCCAGAACGGCAAATACTTTTTTGGGAGAAAGCGCCTGATTTACCTCCGTTACAATGGATTCAATTCCCCCGTGCGAACAACTGTTTAAAAGAACCAGGCCCTTGGCTGTTTCGAAAACCAGGCTTTGTTCATGGGCAAAGTCATCGGGAAAGAATCGCTCATTTTTTTTCCGATACATGTGCGCGCGGATGCCTCTTTTTGAGCCATCTTTGGATTTATGTGAAATAAGCCAGATGCCTGGTTCGATTTCGCAATCTTCTTTTATCAGTATAAAACGATCTCGATAGTGTTCCAGAAGCTCTTCCGGAATTCCAATATAGTTTCTGGAAGAATCAGAGCCGGAATAACAGGCTTCCTGAATCTCTTCTTTTGCGTAAACCTTTGCTTTTTGATTTTGTGCAAAAAAAGCTTCATAACCACCGGAATGATCATAATGTCCATGAGAAAGAAAGGCACTGTCTATTTCGGAAAGAGAAATGCCAAGTTTTTCTGCATTTTTTGTAAATGCATCTGAGGCTCCGGTATCCAGAAGATAGTGTTTCTTTCTATATTCGATGGCAAGAGAAAGTCCATGTTCTGCGCAAAGATTGCCAGACGGCTGATTTTCGATTAATACCGTAATTTTCATTGCTCCTCCTTATTCCATGCAAAATACAGAAAAGGCTGTAACCCCATATGAGTCACAACCTTCCCCATTTGGAACTGTCCATTTTCGGACAATCACTGTTTCGCTTGATTCAATTGATTATTCTGCTTTGCCTTTAATGAATTCATCAATTCCTTTTGCAGCAGCTTTTCCTGCACCCATTGCAAGGATAACGGTTGCTGCACCGGTAACCGCATCTCCACCGGCATAAACAGCTTCTTTTGTTGTCTTTCCTGTTTCTTCATCGGCTACGATACATTTTCTCTTGTTGGTATCCAAACCAATGGTGGTTGAGGAAATCAGCGGGTTCGGAGAGGTACCAAGAGACATGATCACGGTATCTACATCCAGAATAAATTCAGAATCCGGAATGACTACCGGACGTCTTCTTCCGGAAGCGTCTGGTTCACCCAGTTCCATGCGGACACACTTCATACCTTTTACCCATCCGTTTTCATCTGCAAGGATTTCAACCGGATTTGTAAGCAGATCAAAGATCACGCCTTCTTCTTTTGCGTGATGTACTTCTTCTACTCGCGCAGGAAGTTCGGATTCACTTCTTCTGTATACGATGTGAACTTCCGCACCAAGACGAAGTGCAGTTCTTGCAGCATCCATTGCTACGTTACCACCACCGATTACTGCAACTTTTTTGCCTGTTTTGATCGGGGTATCGTGATCTTCACGGAATGCTTTCATCAGATTGCTTCTTGTCAGATATTCATTTGCGGAGAATACACCGTTGCTTACTTCACCAGGGATTCCCATGAACATTGGAAGACCTGCACCGGAACCAATAAAGACTGCTTCGAATCCTTCTTTTTCCAGAAGCTCATCGATGGTTGTGGATTTACCAATGATTACGTTTGTTTCGATTTTAACACCCAGAGATTTTACGTTTTCAATTTCTTCTTTTACAACTTTATCTTTTGGAAGACGGAATTCCGGAATACCATATACAAGAACGCCGCCTGGCTGATGCAATGCTTCAAAGATGGTTACGTCATAACCCAGTTTTGCCAAATCGCCTGCACAGGTAAGTCCTGCCGGGCCGGAACCGATAACCGCAATCTTATGGCCGTTTTTCTCAGCGGCAACTTCCGGTTTGATTCCGTTTTCTTTTGCCCAGTCAGCAACGAAACGTTCCAGTTTACCGATGGAAACCGCTTCTCCTTTGATTCCACGGATACACTGACCTTCACACTGGCTTTCCTGAGGACATACACGTCCGCAGACAGCCGGAAGAGAACTGGATTTTCCGATTACTTTGTAAGCTTCTGCAAAATTTCCCTCTTTTACTTCTTTGATGAATCCGGGAATATCAATATTTACCGGACATCCTTTGACACATTTTGCATTTTTACAGGTAAGGCAGCGATTTGCTTCTTCGACTGCTTCTTCTTTGTTGTATCCTAAACATACTTCTTCAAAATTGGTTGCTCTGACTTTTGCATCCTGTTCTCTGACCGGTACTTTCTTTAATACGTCACCCATTATTCGTCACCTCCACAGTTTCCGCATCCGCCATGGTGAGTATCACCTTCACGGAGTTTTAATAAAGCACGGCCTTCTTCTGTCTTGTACATCTGCTGTCTCTGCATAGCAAGATTCCAGTCGATCAGATGTCCGTCGAATTCCGGACCGTCTACACATGCGAATTTTACTTCATCGCCTACGATGACACGGCATGCACCACACATACCAGTACCGTCAACCATGATCGGATTCATGGATACGATGGTAGGAATGTTCAGTTTCTTTGTTGTAAGACAACAGAATTTCATCATGATCATAGGACCAATGGCAACACATCTTGTGTAGGTTTTTCCTTCTGCAACCAGGTCTTCGATCACTTTTGTAACCATACCGTGACGTCCGTAAGAACCATCATCGGTTGTAATATATAAGTTTCCTGCAACTGCTTCCATTTCTTTTTCAAGAATGATCAGATCTTTTGTTTTTGCACCTACGATAACATCTGCATCAATGCCATGTTCATGAAGCCATTTTACCTGTGGATAGACAGGTGCAGTACCAACACCACCAGCAACAAACAGAATTTTTTCTTTTTTCAGTTCTTCTATATCTTCGTTTACAAATTCTGACGGACATCCTAACGGACCTACAAAATCTTCGAAGGCATCTCCTTCTTTCATTGCAGCGAATTTTTCAGTAGAAGCACCAATTGGCTGGAACACGATGGTAATGGTTCCTGCTTCTCTGTCATAATCGCAGATGGTAAGCGGAATTCTTTCACCTGCGTCATCTTTTTTTACAATGATGAACTGACCTGGTTCACAATGCTGTGCAACACGAGGTGCTTCCACTACCATGAGGTATACGACCTCATTCAGCTTTTCTGCTTTCAGTATCTTGTACATATTGTCCTCCTCACAAACTCCCTTAGAGGGAAAATTATTTATTGCTATGATTGCTAAGAATCAGTATAATGCAAAATCTTCCAAAATTCAATTGACTTTTCAAAAAAATATCACTTTTCTTGAATTGTGTTGTAACATTTATCTTTGCAGCCTATTCATATAATACATAAGTAGCACTGGCGGGACTGCTCACCTTTCCGTTCTCATCTACTAAAACAGCAGAAAAAATATGTTCTCCGCTCGGCATCTGAACCGGTCCGGTATATTTGGTACTGTTTGTTGTGACTGTTTCATCAAAAGCATAATAGGCTGTGCATTCGGAAGGGACAAATACCTGAATGGTCCTTGCATATTCATATTGACCGGAAGCAGGCGTGATGCGCGGAGCATTGGGCTCTTTAAACGCAATGGTATAGCTTTCTGTTCCGATATCACTTGGAATTCCCTTTGCATTGTAGGCAATGTATTTCAGGATATAATCCCCTTCTTCGTCCAGAGAAATCCCAAGATTTTCGTTATACAGCGTACTGTTCTCATCAGGAATGGTGCCATCCAGAGTATAGTAGATTCTGGTTCCGTTTTCCATTGCTGTAAAGTGAATGGTTTGTTTTTTTTCGTAAACACCTCCGTCCAGAGATACTACCGGCAGAGAACAAATATACGGAGCATAGCGTTCTTTGATATTCGAATAGATGCAGGAGTCCATCAGTTCTTTGATTGCCGGATAATTTTCCTGTTTTTCATACAGACGGAGCAGTTCTCCATAAGCACTGACGCTGTCAGGAGAAGTTTCAATGGCTGCAAGCAAAGTGGCAAGTGCCTTCTCCTCTTCTCCATTGACCAGATAAATCTTTGCCTGCAAAATATTGGCTTCTGCATTATTGGGCTGCAGCTCCAGTGCACGCTCCAGGTATTTCATAGCATGCTTGTAATCCTTATTGCTGAATTCGGATTCTGCCTGAGCCATCTGGATATCAAAAGAATTATACTGGGTCTGATAGATGGCAAACCAGGCAATTGCACAGAAGGCAGCAGCTGCACTTACAAAGCATGAAAACAGGATCTTTTTCCGCTTTTTCTTTTTCCGGGCCATTTCCTGCCGTTGTTTTTCACGCTGCAATTGTTCCTCTTTTTTCTTCTTTTCTTTTAAAGCTTTTTCCTGTAATTCTCTTTGACGGATAATCGTTTCAACAGTATTATATTCAGGTACCCATTGAACTTCTTCGCCGCATACGGGGCAGAACAATTTTCCATCCTGAAATTCTGTACCGCAGTTCGCACATTTCATTTAAGATAACCTCATTTCTTTACAAATATTCTTCTATATATTGTTCAAATTGTTCCATAGACATAAGGACTTTTCTCGGCTTGGTACCCTCTTCTTCGCCCACTACGCCGGCCTCACACAATTGATCCATGATTCTGGCCGCACGGTTAAATCCTATTTTGAATACACGCTGAAGCATGCCGATAGACGCTTTATCCTTTTCGATAATCAATTTACCTGCATCGGTGAAGTAAGCATCCCGTGTATCGCTGCTGTTTGCGGTACCGCCGGAAGCAGAATCCTTCATGGTATTGATGCGTTCCTGAATAGAAGCATCATAACTTTTTTCTGCCGCCTGAGAGGAAAGGAATTTTACCACCTCGCCGACTTCCTGATCGCTGACAAAGGCGCCCTGCACACGGGCAGGTTTCTGGTATCCCTGCGGATAAAACAGCATATCCCCTTTTCCCAGTAATTTTTCCGCTCCGTTCATATCAATGATCGTTCTGGAGTCTACTCCGGATGACACGGAAAAAGCAATACGGGAAGGCATATTTGCTTTGATCAGACCAGTGATTACGTTTACGGATGGTCTTTGTGTGGCAATGATCAAATGAATGCCTGCTGCACGGGCAAGCTGTGCCAGACGGCAGATGGCATCTTCCACTTCTCCGGGAGCTACCATCATAAGGTCAGCCAGCTCATCTACGATAATTACAATCTGAGGCATTTTTTGAGGTTTTTCTTGTGCGTCTATGTCTTTGATTTTTTCTACTTTGGCGTTGTATCCTTTGATGTCTCGTACATTATATTCTGCAAATTTATTATAGCGGTCGGTCATTTCTGCCACTGCCCAGTTCAGAGCACCGGCCGCTTTTTTCGGATCCGTGACGACCGGAATCAGAAGATGGGGAATGCCATTGTATACGCTTAACTCCACGACCTTCGGGTCAATCATGATCAGTTTTACTTCTTCCGGTTTTGCTTTGTATAAAATACTGATAATCAGCGTGTTAATACAGACGGATTTTCCGGATCCGGTGGCACCTGCAATCAGCAGATGGGGCATTTTCCCAATATCTGCGATCACCGGCTGACCTGCAATATCCTTTCCGGCTGCAAAAGCCAGTTTCGATTTGCATTTCACAAAAGCGTCAGACGAAAGCAGCTCCCGGAGCATCACTGCACGGTTGTGGGCGTTTGGTACTTCAATCCCAACGGCTGCTTTTCCAGGAATCGGTGCTTCGATACGGATATCCGTAGCTGCAAGATTCAGTTTGATATCATCCGTAAGGCTTACAATCTTACTGACTTTTACGCCTTGTTCCGGCTGCAGTTCATAGCGGGTGACCGTTGGTCCGCAGCTTACATTGGTGATCGTTACATTTACACCAAAATTATGTAAGGTTTCCTGTAATTTCTGAGCGGTATTGCGCAGATGCGCATCGGAATCGCCTGCCTGATTGGTTCCTTTTTTCAGAAGCGAGAGGGGAGGAAATTCATATTCCTTTTTCTTTTCCTGCTTTTTTTCTGCAATTTCACCCTTGATCTTTTGGATTCCGCTTTCCATTTCCTTCTTGGAGGAATGCGGTGGTTTTCCGTTCTGATTTTTTTCTTCGCAAGCTTCTGATGGGGCAGTCTGGACATCAAAAACCGGTTTGATTTCTTCCATATCGTCATTGCTTTCCGAAGAGGATTCCGAACGCTGAATAGGGAATGCATTCTGGGGTTCAAAGGGAAGGGCTTCTTCCGGTTCTTTTTCTTCTTTTTTGAGTGTCGTCATTTGGGTAATGCCGGATGCTGAGCGGGAACGTCTGCCTGTTTTTTGATTGTTTCTTGCAGGCACGGTTTGTGCTCTTTTCTGAACCCGTTTGTTATGCTCTGCCTTTGCGTTCGTATAGACTTTTTTACTTCCTTTTTGCAGGAGACGGAACACCGATTTTTGGGTAACCAGAATCAGAGAAATCACGATTCCTGCAAAAATCAGTACATAAGCCCCTGCTGTTCCGAAAGCCATTGCGATTCCGGTACAGAGGATTCCCCCGAGGACGCCGCCTCCCGTCTGGTATCTCGAAGAAGTCTCATAATATTCGGCAATGGTCGTACCAGGGAAATACCCATCTGTGAGCAGCTGCGTGAGTGCACACAGAGAAAAGAACAGCAAAAGAAAGCCTGCCATTTTTCGGTAAGCTTTTGGATTGTTGCTGTTAGAGATTACGAAAGCTGCATCCAGAAATAAAAATACTGGAAAAATATAGGAAATAAGGCCGAACAAGCCAAAGAATATTTTACTTATCTGATTTCCCACCGTACCGCCAAGTCCAAAATTACTCAGGAACAGCAATATGGAAACGGCCAGAAGAAACCAGAGAAAAATTTCGGTGGAAAGACCGGTCTCAGTCTTTTCCGGTCTTGTTTGTTTTTTTGTATTTCTTTTTGCCGCAGCAGATTTTGCTGCGGTCTTCTTTTTTGAAGTTGTTTTTTTTGCTGCTGCCATGCGAATTACTCCCTTTCTATCCTACTGCAGTCAGTCTAAAGGAGAAAATTACAAGCTACAGCCAAAATTCCTGCAAAAAAACAGTAGATACTGAAAAAACGGAATTTCTTATTCCGAAGAAAGCGGAGCATCGGTCTTATGCAGAAAAATCCGGTGATTGCAGCTGCAATGGCTGCTGCCAGATAGTTTCCCGCCAAAGACAGGGAAATCGAATGGCTTGGAAGCTGTCTCAGTTCCAGAAGCGTCGCTCCGGTTATGGCCGGTATCGATATAAGAAATGAATATTTCAGTGCAAATTTCCGATTAAATCCGCAAAGAAGACATGCAGTCAGTGTCATTCCCAGACGGGAAACACCCGGAAAAACAGAAATTCCCTGAAATAATCCGATGATCAATGCAATACTGTAGCTTGTACTATTTGGGATTTTCTTTCCTGCCGGAAAGAAATCCACAATAAAAAGTAAAACTGCTGTTATAAAAAAACCAATTCCAGGTGCCAGAAGATTATTCTGTGCAAGGATAACGGAATCTCTGAGAAAATATCCCTGAATATAAGTGGGGATGGTAGAAACAAGGATCAGAAAAATCAGTTTCCGGTAATTGTTGGAAATCAGTTTTCGATAGCGTTTTACTTCGGATTGTTTTCGATTGTAAATTATGGTATGCACATTATAGTACAGGTCATAGAAAATCCGGAAAAATTCCAGCAATATTCTTTTGATATCTGACTGGAATGCGAAACATACAACGATCAATGTACCTATATGAAGGCATGTATCCAGAAGGATACCGGTAGCGCCGTCCATATTCCAGATATTCTGTAGGATGGTCAGATGACCAGAGCTGCTTATAGGGAGAAATTCTGTGATTCCCTGCAGGAAGCCCAAAAATAGTGCCTGTATCAGTGACATGTTTATACCCTCATCTTATGTGTATTCTTATCTTTTTCTCTTTATTAGATGTTTATTTTATCATAAAATTGAAAATCACACAACGGAATTATGCAAAATTTCCGTTGCATTTCTGCTGCCGGATCAATTCATATAATTTTTCCAGAGACTGGGAGATGCCGCCTACTTCATCAATCAGCCCTTCTTTTACGGCTTCTTTCCCCTCCAGCATGGTTCCTACATCTTTTACAAGCTGTGAAGTATCAAGCATCAGTTCCTCAATTCGTTTCTGCGGCATATGGGAATGAGAAGCAATAAAACCAGTGATACGGTCCTGAATCTTTTCAATATTTCGATAAGACTGCATGACTCCGATAAACATTCCGTTGCTTCTTACCGGATGGATGACCATCGTTGCAGATGGTACGATAAAAGAATAATCTGCAGAAACTGCCATGGGAACGCCAATAGAATGGCCGCCGCCAAGAACCAGTGATACCGTAGGCTTTTTCATGGATGCGATCATCTCTGCAATCGCAAGACCGGCTTCTACGTCCCCACCGACTGTATTCAACAGAATCAGAAGGCCATCGATTTCTTTGCTGTCTTCAATCACTGCCAGTTTGGGAAGCACATGTTCATATTTTGTAGTTTTGCTGTTATTCGGGAGCGATTCATGTCCCTCTACCTCACCGATGATGCTGAGCAGATGGATGTGATAATTCTTATCATTTTCCTGCAGAACCACTTGCCCCATTGCCTCAATCTGCTCATTTTGTTCTGTCTCTTTTTCCAGTTGTTTCCTGTTTTCTTCCGACATAAATAATACCTCCAAGAATTATTCCTGAAGGTATTATGTGTTGCTTTTCTCTGTTTTTATTCGTCCCAGTTATGCCATACATACTGTACATCATCGTCATCTTCCAGAAGATCCAGTGTTCTTTGCAGATTTTTTATATCCTGTTCCTCAGATAATTCGACATAAGTCTGAGGAATCATCGCTACTTCTGCTTCCAGCATAGGAATGCCTTCTTTTTCCAGTGCTTCACGTACCGTACTGAATTCGTCCGGATCCGTAAGTACTTCAAAGCTGTCCTCTTCCTCTGAGAAATCTTCGGCACCCGCATCCAGAGCAATCATCATCAGGTCATCCGCATCCATTTCGCATTCTTCCTTGTCAATGATGATCTGTCCTTTTCGGTCGAACATGAAGGATACACATCCAGGAGTTCCAATATTTCCGCTTCCTTTTGTAAAATAGCTTCTTACATTTCCTGCGGTACGGTTTTTGTTATCGGTCAGTGTTTCTACAATGATTGCTACACCGCTTGGTCCATATCCTTCGTAAGTAATGCGTTCGTAGTTATCTGCATTGCTGTCACCGGCTGCTTTTTTGATTCCACGTTCAATGGTATCATTTGGCATGTTGTTTGCTTTTGCTTTTGCGATTACATCACGAAGCTTACTGTTATTATTGGGATCCGGACCGCCTTCTTTTACAGCGATTACGATTTCACGTCCGATGACGGTGAAAATTTTTCCCTTTTTCGCATCATTTTTTTCTTTTTTATGCTTTATGTTTGCGAATTTTGAATGTCCTGACATAGTAATTCTCCTTCTTCTGTGGGCAGTTTTTCTACCCGTACTCTTTGTATTGTATTGTTTTCCACCCCGAGGATGGTGAAAAGGTAACCATTTGTGCGGATTTCCTTATCTTCTTCCATATTTGGAATGTGTCCAAGCAAAGAAGTCAGGTAGCCGTTTAGGGTATCAAATTCTTCCTCTTTCAGGTCTATGGAAAGGGTATCTTCTACTTCTTCCAGAGGAGTCAGCCCCTTCATGAGATAAGTATGATCCAGCTGTTCTACGATAAAATGGTCATCTTCATCGTATTCATCTAAAATATTTCCGACGATTTCTTCAAGAATATCCTCCATAGTTACAATTCCGGAAGTTTGTCCATATTCATCTACCACGATTGCCATATGGATTTTTTTGGCCTGCATCCGTTTAAATAAATCATTGATACTTCTGGTTTCCGGTATATAAGAAGCCTCACGGATCAGATTATGAATTTTATTTACGGGAACATCTCCGTTATGATGAAACGTGATTTCCTTCATAGCATCTTTCAGATGAATGACGCCAATGATGTCATCAATATCTTCCCGATAAACAGGATACCTGGAATTGCTTCCGTTCAGCATGTATTCCAACGCTTCTTTCAGAGACGTTTTCTCAGAAACTGCATGGATATTTTTTCTGTGTGTCATAATATCCTGTGCTTCTTTGTCTGAGAATTCCATGATATTCTGGATCATTTCCGCTTCACTTTCTTCAATCACACCTTGTTCATGTGCATCATCCACCATGGAGATGATTTCTTCTTCGGTCACATCTTCTCCGGTTTTGTGCGGATCCACACCAAACAAACGTACAAAACCATTGGATAATTTCACGACCAGAAACGTAACCGGTGAAAAAAGCGTAACGATCCGTTTCACAAAACCGGCACTCCTTAAGGCCCATCCGGTAGGGTTCTGCGCAGACAGTTTTTTGGATGAAATCATGCCGACTGCTACCAGAATGATTACCGTAACAAATAGGACCAAAAAGATACTGATAAAAGCAGTGACTGCATCCGGTATGTAAGAGAAAAAAGCGTGTTCCTTTAATCCATTGTATAAAACAGGAACGATTCGGTGAATCCCTACATAACCAGTCAGGATACTGAACAGCGTCCCGACGATCAGCGTGGTATTGATGATTCCCATAGGTTCATCCATAACCTGTAGAAGCCACCGGGCTTTTTTGTCTCCTTCCTGGTTTCTTTTTTCCAGCTCACTCTGGCTTGCCCGCTGTATGGCAGAACCAAATCCATACAGGATACCGTTCATGATAATGAATAAAGCAAAAACCATTACCGTCCATAAAGGACTACTCCCATCGTCCATATACTTAAATTATTCCCTCTTTCTTGCTTCAAATTTACTCTTTTGCAGAGCTATTCTACAATAAGATACCATTTTCCGTTTTGCTCGTCAAGAATTTTTCACTATGTAGGCAGTTCCAGACTGACACAAAGAGCATGATTTACTTTTTTTAAAATTTCTCCGTCCAGATGGCAGACTTTATCCTTTAATCTTCTTTTGTCAATGGTACGAAGTTGTTCCAACAGGATGACAGAGTCCTTCACAATTGCATAGGAAGATGCGTCAATTTCAATATGGGTAGGGAGTTTTGCCTTGTTCATTTTTGAAGTAATGGCAGCACAAATCACAGTAGGGCTGTGTTTGTTGCCAATGTCATTTTGTATAATCAGGACCGGTCGGATGCCGCCCTGTTCACTGCCTACGACAGGCCGTAAGTCTGCATAAAAGATATCACCACGTTTAATAACCACACATTTCACACTCCGATTTTTTTTGTTCAGATATCATTCTTCCCAATTCTCTCGTGTGTATTCTATGGTTTCAAAAATTTTACCGATAAATCCGTGGAACGCGTCTGCTGATGCAGCAGGCAAATTCATAATTGAATCTTCCGCTTAAATTTCCCAGTTCTTCCATTGTGATCTGTTCTTTCTGATCCCGGCCAAGAAGGGTGACTTCGTCTGCTTCCTGTGCTTCCGGAATATCCGTTACATCTACCATAAACTGGTCCATACAGATCCGTCCGAGGATCGGTGCCTTCTTTCCATGGATCAGGACAAAGCCTTTGTTGGAAAGTCCTCTGCAATATCCGTCGGCATATCCCACGGGAATAGTGGCTACACGAGTCGGACGGGACGTGACATACGTACCGCCATAGCTTACCGCAACCCCGGGTTCCAGTGTTTTTATATACACAATATGACTTTTCAGTTCCATAGCAGGTTCGAGAGGAACAAGGTCTTTTTCCACTTCATCCGAAGGATAAAGCCCATAAAGGATGATGCCTGCACGGACAACATTCATATTTGCTTCTTTCATCCGAAGGATGCCTGCACTGTTGGAACAGTGTTTTACAGAAATAGAAAGACCTTTTTCTTCCAGAGCATGAATGAACTGCTCAAAGGTCTCCATTTGTTGATAGGCAGGAGCCGGATCCGTTTCATCTGCTCTTGCAAAGTGGGTAAAGATTCCCTCGATTTCAATTCCATCTAATGCGGAAATTTCCAGAATCTCAGGAACAGCCTGTTCCAGATTGCGATAGCCGATTCGGCTCATACCGGTGTCGATTTTAATATGTATTTTTGCAGGTTTCTTTAATCGTACGGCTGCCTTGGACAGTTCCCGGGCCATTTTTAAAGTAAACACAGCCGGACGCATTTCCTGTTCGATTATGGTATCATAATCGTCAGAAAACGTATACCCCAATATCAGGATGGGTTTGGTGATTCCGTTTTTTCGCAGAATCATACCCTCTTCTACCGTTGCCACTGCGATTCCCCACAGATAAGGGAGAGGTTCAATGTGCTTTGCTATGGGTACTGCACCATGGCCGTATCCATCTGCTTTCAAAACAGCAATGATTTTTGTATCTTCCTGAATGTTTTTTTTCATGTTTTCCAGATTTTTGACAATTGCATCCAGATTTACAGTTGCATATACTCTGTTTTTGGTATTCATGGGCGTTCTCCTCTTTTCTTTAGAATTGTTTCCAGACCAGTGATCAGGTCTCCGGCAAGCATACTGTAGGTTCCTTTTTGTGCAGCAGCCTGATCTCCGGCAAGTCCATGGATCCATGCGCCTGTCACAGCCGCACTTTTCGGGGTACTTCCTTGAGCAAGCAGACCGAGAATGATTCCGGTCAGTACGTCTCCGCTCCCGGCAGTTGCCATTCCGCAATTTCCGGAAGGATTGATGTAGATATCACTTCCGCCATCCGAGATAATCGTTCGGGAATCTTTGCATACCAGGGTCAGATGATATTTTTTTGCAAAATCCCGGGTGATTGTCAGAGGAGAATGTTTCCATTCCTGAATGGAAATCCCGGATATACGGGAAAATTCCCCCAGATGCGGCGTTACAAGAACCGGTGCTTTATAATGCGCCAAAAGCTCCATGCGGTCTTGGATAAGATTCAGACCATCTGCATCTATGACCAGTGGTTTTGTCCCTGTCTGTATGACAAATTCTAACAGTTCTGCTGCCTGCCTGTCAGTTCCAAGACCGGGGCCGATTCCTATGACATCTGCCCATTCCATGGAGTTGGCCAGTGCCTGTGGCTCAATGCTGTTTTCTCCATAAAAAGAATACATCGATTCCGGAAGCATAACAGGAAGAATGGAACGGTTTTCTTCCCGTGTATGAATTTTTATCATTCCGGCTCCTGTGCGCATAGCAGCACAGGCAGATAAATAAGGTGCACCACTGGTATTTTGACTGCCGCCGATCAACAACACTTTTCCAAAGGTTCCTTTGTTTCCGTCTTTTCGTCTTTTGGGGATTTTTGAAAGATCGGAATCTTCACATGCATGGATGGAAGGATCCAACCGCGTTTCCGGCAGTTTTCGGATTCCGATATCTGCAATTATAATTTTCCCGGCACAGGATGCACCCGGATATAACAGCAGACCTGCTTTTTCATAGGCAAACGTAATGGTAAGCGCAGCGTGGATCGCGCAACCCATGACTGCTCCGGTATCTCCGTGAATTCCGGAAGGAATATCCACAGATACGATGGAAGCAGAAGTCTGATTGACTGCCTCGATGATCTCCTGATAGATGCCTCGAATTTTTCTGGAAAGTCCGACTCCGAAAATGGCATCTATAATAGTAGTATATTCAGACAAGCATACATTTTTGACAAAGGATACCTGATATTTTTTAGCAATTTCCACCTGTTGCTGCATTTCTCTGGTAAAATGAGTTTCTTCCCCCAGAATCCATATGTGAACCGGAATTCCATCCAGGTGAAGCATTCTGGCCAGTGCCACACCATCTGCACCGTTATTCCCGCTTCCACATAGGATCAAAACTTTTTCCAGTGGAATGTCTTCTGTAAAAAGTGCATCATAGATACTTCTGGCTGCCCGTTCCATAAGTACGAGAGACGGAATCCCTATTTTATGGATGGTGTCCTGATCCAGTTCTTTCATTTGACTGCTTGTAACCAGTTGTTTCATGTTTTTCCTCCTTGAGCCGAAGACCGGCAAAAAGCTGCCGCAAAATTTCTTTCGCAGCAGCTTTTTCTCATTTCTTATGTTCTGTTACATACCGGTTCAGATTATAAGATAAACGCATTAAACTTTCCGACAGGTGTACATTTTCTACAATGACATCTTCCGGAACAGAAAGATCCAGATGTGCGAAATTCCAGATGGCTTTGATGCCATTCTCTACAAGAATTTTAGCTGTTTCTGCCGCATTGGACTTTGGCAGAGTCAGTGCAGCGATCTGTACGTCATTGGTCCGCAGAAATTCAGGGAGTTCATTCATCATACGAATTTCATTTCCACGGATAGAAATTCCTTTTAATACAGGATTGATATCAAAAATTCCGACCACCATAAATCCTCGTTTTTCAAATTGCACATAATTGGCCAGAGCCTGCCCAAGATTTCCCGCACCGATGATGATCATATGATGCATATGGTCAAGACCAAGAATCTTTCCGATTTCTGTATACAGATAAGGGACGTTGTATCCATAGCCCTGTTGTCCGAATCCTCCGAAATTGTTTAAATCCTGACGAATCTGTGATGCAGTCACGTGCATTTTTGAACTCAATTCATTGGAAGAAATTCTTTCAACACCTTCTTCAAGAAGTTCCCCCAGGTACCGATAATAACGAGGAAGTCTTCTGATTACAGCTCTTGAAATGTTTTTTTCGTCCACGACTTTACCCTCCTTGTTCCCCATAAATTCAAGAACAACACAATCTATTCTTATTATATATAATTGTTAAAATAAAGTCAAATACAATTCATGAAATTGTGGGAAATATCTGTTGTCAAATCTGAATTTTTCGCTATAATTGTTTTAAGAAAGAGAATTAAAGGAGAATGTTATGATACTGGCATGTCAGGATATTGAAAAATCATTTGGAGGGGCAACTTTGATTCGGGATGCCTCTTTTCATATAGAGGATCGGGAAAAAGCGGCGATGGTCGGAATCAACGGAGCGGGAAAGACAACCCTTCTTCGTATTATCATGCAGGAAATACCTGCAGATAAAGGGGAGGTGATTCTTTCCAGGGGAAAAACCATAGGCTATCTGGCTCAGCACCAGGAATTGGACAGTGAACTGACCATCTACGATTCTTTGCTTCAAGTAAAGCAGCATATTTTGGATATGGAACTGCACATGCGGGAAACCGAGAAACAAATGAAACATGCAAAAGGTGAGGAATTGGAATATTTAATGGAATTGTATTCCCGTCTGACGCATGACTTTGAAATGGAAAATGGATATGCATATAAAAGTGAACTGATCGGGGTGCTGAAAGGTCTGGGATTTCCGGAGAGTGAGTTTGAGAAACCAGTATCCACCTTGTCCGGCGGGCAGAAAACACGTGTGGCACTTGGTCGATTGCTGCTTTCCAAGCCGGATATCATCTTGCTGGATGAGCCAACCAACCATCTGGATATGGATTCCATTGCATGGCTGGAAACGTATCTTCTGAATTATCCGGGAGCTGTACTGATCGTTTCTCATGACCGGTATTTTCTGGATAAAATCGTATCTAAGGTCATCGAAATTGATAATGGAAAGGTTTCTTCTTTTACAGGAAATTATTCTGCCTATAGTGAAAAGAAAGCGATGCTGCGCAAAGAAGCTTATCAGGCGTATTTGAATCAGCAGCAGGAAATCCGCCATCAGGAAGAAGTGATTACCAGACTGAAACAATTCAATCGTGAAAAATCCATCCGCAGAGCGGAAAGCCGGGAAAAAATGTTGGAAAAGATGGAAGTACTGGATAAACCAACCGAACTGAATGCTTCCATGCGTATCCGTCTGGAGCCCAGAGTGGTCAGTGGAAATGATGTTCTGGAAGTAGAACATTTAAGCAAAGCATTCCCTGGTCTCCCTTTGTTTTCTGATTTGAATTTTTCCATCAAACGAGGAGAGCGGGTAGCCATCATTGGCAGTAATGGGACTGGAAAAACTACAATCTTAAAGATTTTAAATCAGGTGATACCGGCAGATTCCGGTACCTTTTCTCTTGGAAGCAAAGTGCATATTGGATATTACGATCAGGAACATCATGTGTTGCACATGGAAAAGACCATATTTGATGAAATATCCGATGCTTATCCGAAGCTTACGAATACAGAAATCCGAAATCTTCTTGCTGCTTTTCTGTTTACCGGAGATGATGTATTTAAACAGATTTCCTCTTTAAGCGGCGGAGAAAGAGGACGCGTATCGCTCGCAAAACTCATGTTGTCAGAAGCGAATTTTCTGATTCTGGATGAGCCGACCAACCACCTGGATATTCTGTCAAAAGAGATTCTGGAGGAAGCTTTGAATAACTATACCGGTACGGTACTTTATGTATCTCATGACCGTTATTTTATCAATAAAACGGCTACCAGAATTCTGGAACTGACCAATCAGAATATGGTAAACTACATAGGAAACTACGATTATTATCTGGAAAAAAGAGAAGAACTGACACAAATCTATGCGCCGGGATTGGAAATAGAAAACACGGAACAGAAAGAATCTGCAACAAAATTGGATTGGAAACAACAAAAAGAAGAACAGGCAAGGCTGCGAAAAAGAGAAAATGACCTGAAAAAAACGGAGGCAGAAATTGAAAAGCTGGAAACCAGAGACAAAGAAATTGATGAAGAAATGTCCGATCCAAGAGTAGCCGTCAACGTAGCAGAATGTGTTAAGCTTTCCAATGAAAAAGCAGAAATTGCACAACAATTAGAAGAATTATATGAAAAATGGGAAGAGCTGGCTTAACGCTCTTCCATTTTTTATAGGTGATTTTTACTGATATAAATGCTTCAGTTCTTCTCTGATTGCAAGAATGAAATCACGACTGTTTAATACGGTCGGATTTGCAATGGAAGTAATCAGAGCCAGGTCTTTTGTCATCTTCCCGTTTTCGATGGTGTTCAGGGTTGCCTGTTCCAGACAATCGGCAAATTTCTGAAGTTCCGGATTTTCATCCAGTTCTCCACGCTTTCTTAAAGCGCCTGTCCATGCAAAAATCGTTGCTACGGAGTTTGTGGATGTCTCCTCTCCTTTGAGATGTTTATAATAATGACGCTGTACCGTTCCGTGTGCAGCTTCGTATTCAAAATAACCGTTTGGAGATACCAGCACGGAAGTCATCATAGCAAGAGATCCAAACGCGGAAGAGACCATATCACTCATAACATCACCATCGTAATTTTTGCAAGCCCAGATAAATCCGCCTTCTGCTTTCATAACACGAGCAACTGCATCATCAATGAGGGTGTAGAAATAAGTAATACCTGCCTTTTCAAATGCTTCTTTATATTCTGTATCATAGATTTCCTGGAAAATATCCTTGAATGTATGATCGTATTTTTTGGAAATGGTGTCTTTGGTAGAAAACCACAAATCCTGTTTTGTAGAAAGTGCATAGCTAAAACAGCTTCTTGCAAAACTTTCAATGGAATCATTTAAGTTATGCATCCCCTGTGCAACCCCAGCACCGGTAAAATTATGTATCAGTTCTCTTGTTTCTGTTCCATCTTCTGCAGTGTAAACCAGTTCTACTTTTCCAGGTCCCGGAATGATCATTTCGGTATTTTTGTAAACATCTCCATAGGCATGTCTTGCAAGTGTAATCGGCTTTTTCCAGTTTGTTACACAAGGCTCAATGCCTTTTACTATGATCGGAGTTCGAAATACGGTTCCGTCCAGCATGGAACGAATGGTTCCGTTTGGGCTTTTATACATTTCTTTCAGGTGATATTCCTCCATACGTGCAGCATTTGGTGTAATGGTTGCACATTTGACAGCAACTTTATATTTCTTTGTGGCATTGGCTGCGTCTATGGTTACCTGGTCATTGGTCTCATTTCTGTATTCCAGACCCAGATCATAATATTCTGTATTCAGATCGATATATGGCTCCAGAAGTTCTTCTTTGATTATTTTCCAAAGGATTCTGGTCATTTCATCTCCGTCCATTTCCACAAGAGGGGTAGTCATCTTGATTTTTTCCATTTTGTTGTTCTCCCTTCTACTCAACCATTATTTTTCCTGTAAAATGCGATCCAAATCGTATTGTTTCAAATTCTCAACCGTATTGGAAATATGTTCTGCAGCAACTTTTTCAGCCTGATCTCCATCCTTGTTCCGGATTGCTTCCAGAATCTTTTCATGTTCAGAATTGGATTTATGCATCCGTATCCGATTGGTAATGGATGCCATGCGGACTCTCTGTACATACTGATGAAAATCGGTAAGGGTATGTTCCAGAATCCGGCTGCCGGAAGCAGCATATAGTAATTTATGGAATTTCCCATCCATTTCGCAAACCTGTTCAAAATGTTCTTTTTTTACATGATAATCCGACAAGACAATGGTCTCTTCCATTTCCGCCAGCTGCTCAGAGGAAATATGTTCTGCAGCCATGCGGGCTGCAAGTCCTTCCAGTCTGGAGCGTATCAGATAAATGTCTCTTACATCACTTGCAGAAATACCTGTGACGAAAGCGCCTTTGTTGGGAATCAGCTGAACCAGACCTTCCAGTTCCAGCTGACGAATGGCCTCCCGTACCGGTGTACGGCTCACTCCCATCTCTTTTCCTATGGTACACTCTACAAGTTCGTCTCCTTTTTGATATCTTCCTTTGAGAATATCCGAACGTATTTTGTCAAAGACCTGTCCTCTGAGGGATTTTCCATTTGCTGCCATTTCTTTTTCCTTCTCTCCTACTATTCATCCTGCAACTGGATATTCAGGCGCTGACAGCTTTCTTCGATTACAGCAATCAGTTCATCATCGGTAAGTACGGTTACACGGCCGTCTTCATATTCTTTGTCCACCCATGCTTTTACCATTTTTACCAGTTCACAGTTTTTATCAACTGCGCTTTCGCCTTCCAGCTGATAATGATTATTGATCCAGTGTGCAATTCCTGCAAGACCGGAAGTATTGGATACTGCCACCTGAGGTGCTTTATTGAGGAATTTTTTTGTATCAAAAATATTATAGATTTCTTCATTCTTTAACAGTCCGTCTGCATGGATTCCGGCACGTGTCACATTGAATGCACTTCCTACGAATGGTGTCTGGGACGGAACGGTATAACCGATTTCTTTTTTGTAATAATCTGCCAATTCTGTGATAACGGTGGTGTCCATACCATCCAGTGTACCTTTTAACTGTGCATATTCAAATACCATTGCTTCCAGTGGGGTATTTCCGGTTCTCTCTCCGATTCCGAATAAAGAACAGTTTATGCCGCTGGCTCCATACAGCCATGCAGTTGTGGAATTACTTACTGCTTTATAAAAATCATTATGTCCATGGAACTCAATCAGTTCGGAAGGAAATCCTGCATGGGTCATAATACCATAGATAATTCCTGGAATCGAACGTGGAATTACAGCACCCGGATAGTTGACTCCGTAACCCATGGTGTCACAGCAACGTACTTTGATAGGAATGGAATACTCTTCCATCAGTTTTGTGAGTTCCAGACAGAATGGAATTACATAACCGTAGATGTCCGCGCGGGTAATATCTTCCAGATGGCATCTTGGGCTGATTCCGGTCTCCAGACATTCCCGGATGACACTGAGATAATGTTCCATCGCCTGTTTTCTGGTCATTTTCATTTTATAAAAAATATGATAATCGGAACAGCTGACAAGAATTCCGGTTTCTTTCAGACCGATATCTTTTACCAGTTCAAAGTCTTTTTTGCTTGCACGAATCCAGCTGGTTACTTCCGGGAATTTGTAACCTCTTTCCAGACATTTATAAACGGCATCCCGGTCTTTTTTGCTGTACAGGAAAAATTCACTCTGGCGGATCTTTCCGGCAGGACCGCCCAGCTTATGAAGATAATCATAAATCGTAACAATCTGTTCGGTACTGTAGGGAGCTCTTGATTGTTGTCCGTCGCGGAACGTGGTATCTGTGATCCAGATATCATCCGGCATATGGTGGGGAACAATACGGTCATTGAATGCTATTTTGGGAATTTCTGTGTAAGGAAAAAGATTGTGGAAGACGTTTGGTGTTTCTACATCTACCAACGGATACATATGCTCTTCCAGTTCCAGAAGATTTGTATGATAATTCATATGGACACTTCGATTAATCATATTCATCACTCCTAGTTTGTTTTTTGTAAAATTTCCAGTATTTGCTTAAAAAAGGTTCACTGTGTTAAAGGAATAACAAAATGAATTTCTTGTATTATTGTATACAATGATACAAGATTTGTCAACTACTATTTTTTTCATTCAGAAAATTTTCCAGGCAAAAGAGCCCCCATCCCTGAAGATTGTGTGGATACCCAAGATCTTTTGCGGTTGTGCGCAGTCTTTTTTTTATATTCAGATTCGTCAAAGACGGAGATTTTTCCAGTAAAAGTGCAATTCCTCCGGAAACGACCGGTGTAGACATCGAAGTGCCGCTTTTAATCATATAAGGCATGGGTTCCATTCGGTTGGCACAGGATATGATCTGATTACCGGGCGCTACAATATCCGGTTTTACAATGCAGGTATCGGTGGGTCCTCTTCCACTGATTCCCTGATTTTTTAGCAGCATATCGGAAGATCCTACGGTTATGATTTTCCGGCTGCTTCCGGGAGCCGTAATTGTTCCAGGTCCAGGTCCCATATTTCCGGCTGCCGCAACGACGATCAGTCCTTCATCCCATGCATCTTCTACCGCCCGGATCAAGTCTTCATGCGTACTTTTTTGTGTCGTACCTACAGAAATATTTACAATTCGAATGCCATAGTGGAGTTGATTTTTTTTAATCCATTCCAGAGCCTGGATTACCTGTCTGGCATCCCCGTTTCCATTTTTGTCCAGTACTTTACAGACGATCAGATCACATTCCGGAGCAATGCCGCAATATTTTCCTTTCCATGCGGCACCGTTTCCACCTGCAATTCCTGCAACATGTGTGCCGTGTCCATTGTCATCATAGGGTGCCTTTTGACCATTGACAAAATCCATAAAACCACGGATTCTTCCGTAAAAATCACGATGTGGAAAAATTCCGGTATCCAGTATGGCGATTCCGATATGTTTTCCTGTAAGCGTTTTTGTTTTCATAGCTCCTGCCAGATCCTGTTTCTTTTATGATATTCCGTTCTTTCCTGATCGTTTCCAACATTAAATATAAAAAAAGAATCGGGGAATTTTTTATGGCAGACATACGTGAAATGATTTTATCCAATGATTATCTGGATTTTATCATTCCTGTCTACACAGGATATGAACAGGATTATCCTTCAGATCAGGTACAACTGTTTAATGCGCATCTTGGAATGTTTCACAGGCAGCGGCAATTTCAGCAGATTGAAGATTATTACAGAAATGGTTTGTATTATGCTTTGATACCGAAGCTCTATTCTCTTATGGATACCGTCAGTCTGGAAGCTTCCGGTATTACAAAAGTCCAGAATCTGCCGGCTCTGGAATTAAAGGGACAAAATACACTGATTGGATTCATTGATACCGGTATTGATTATACCCATCCTGCATTTCGAAGGTCCGATGGAAGCAGCCGGATTCTTGGACTATGGGATCAGACCATTCAGACCGGAACCACGCCTTTTGACATTCCTTACGGAAGTGCTTATTCCCAGGAGGAGATTAACCGGGCTTTACAATCGGAAAATCCCCGGGCAGTTGTGCCCTCTGTCGATGAAACAGGACATGGAACAATTCTTGCAGGGATTGCCTGTGGAAGTGTACTTTCGGAAAATGATTTTTCCGGTGCTGCTCCGGAATCTGCAATTGCGGTTGTAAAACTAAAAGAAGCCAAAGAATATTTGAAAGAGTTGTTTTTTTATACAGGTCAGGGATCGATTTATCAGGAAACGGATATTATGATGGGAATCCGTTATCTGCTTCTGCTTGCAAGGGAACAAAATCGTCCTGTTATTATCTGTATTGGTCTTGGCACCAATCAGGGTCCACATTCCGGAGAATCATTTTTATCGAAAATGATTCGTGAGATATCCAATTACTGGGGTGCTTATGTGGTCACAGCAGGAGGAAACGAAAGTGGAAGGGCCCATCACTTTTTTAACAGGGCACCGACAGGATCGATGTCTGTAGAAGCGGAAATTCTGGTCACACAAGGTACTGCGGGATTTACAACAGAATTATGGGGAAATCCACCGGAAATCTATGAAGTAGAATTTGAATCGCCACTGGGAGAGGCGATTCAGCGCAGACCGGTAAAGGTCAATTACAGAGATACGTTGAACTTTATTCTGGAAGACTCTCAGATTTTTGTGGTTTCTGAGGTAATCCATACTGCTTCCGGATCACAGCTGATTTTTATGCGGTTTATTAGACCCTCTCCTGGAGTATGGAAAATCCGGGTGTATGCCAGAAATCAAAATATGGGCGGATTTCATATCTGGCTTCCTGTAACCGGATTTTCCAATCCGGATGTGATCTTTCTTCGTCCGGATCCGGATACTACGATTACGATTCCCGGTGTGTCGGAGGATGCGGTTACAACTGCTGCTTACAACGCCTACAATAACAGCTTGTTTATTCATTCCAGCAGAGGATTTACGACTACCGGCCGGATCAAGCCCCAACTGACAGTTCCCGGTGTGAAT
>JALFGN010000010.1 GCA_022777285.1 Blautia sp. | reverse complement strand
CGAAGCGCGTTTGCTAAGGGCCGCAGAAATCAAACAGCCCTGCTCCCGTTTTGCTGGTACCTGTTAAGGCTTTGTTTTGATTTTTCAGGACGTGTTGCGGGGCGGGCATGGATGCAGTGCACAGACAAGAAAAATTTTCTGCTTCGATGATTTTACAGGAAATCCGAAAGTACTAAGAAATCCTTCCATATGGCCAGGCAAATAAGAAATTCCGGGCGGGGCGGGAGCGGGGGCGAATCTTTGTATGCAGCCGGGCTGAATAGGGAGGGCGGATATGGATATACTAAGGAAAAACAAGGAGGCAAAGCGTGAAAAGACATTCGTTTCTGATTTGTGGGGCTGCAGGCTGGTGTATGGAGATTTTATGGACAGGGCTGCATGCTTTTGGGAAAAAGGACTATTGTATGATCGGGCAGTCGTCCCTGTGGATGTTTCCGATCTATGGTATGGCAGCCTGTATCGGTCCTTTGTCCAGGTGTTTGAAAAACTGTCCGGTCTTTGTTAGAGGGAGTATCTATATGGCGGGGATTTTTGCGGCAGAACTGGGCAGCGGGAGCATTCTCAGATATTTTCATGTATGCCCCTGGGACTACAGCAAAAGTCCTGTCAATTATCAGGGATTGATTCGTCTGGACTACGCTCCGGTATGGTTTGCAGTGGGGCTTTTTTTTGAAAAAATACTGTCAGATAATTCTTGATATTACCCCTGTTCTGGTATAGAATACTATATGATATAAATTTTTGATTTCAGATTTATTTTGAAAAAATACACAGGAGGTTATGTATGAGACACTTAATGAGTCCGTTGGATTTTAACTTGGATGAGTTGGATCAGGTACTGGATCTGGCGAATGATATTGAGAAAAACCCGGAAAAGTATGCCCATGCATGTGACGGAAAAATTATGGCTACATTGTTCTATGAGCCAAGTACACGTACACGACTGAGCTTTGAATCAGCGATGCTTCGTCTGGGCGGAAAGGTTCTGGGATTTTCCAGTGCAGATTCCAGTTCCGCATCGAAAGGAGAGAGCGTAGCAGATACCATTCGTGTGGTTTCCTGTTATGCGGACATCTGTGCAATGCGTCATCCGAAGGAAGGTGCACCTCTGGTGGCATCCATGGCATCGGAAATTCCTGTGATCAATGCAGGAGATGGCGGCCATCAGCATCCGACACAGACACTCACCGATCTGCTTACCATTCGTTCTATGAAAGGATGTCTGGATAACATTACCATCGGATTGTGCGGAGACCTGAAGTTTGGGCGTACCGTGCACTCTCTGATCGAAGCGCTTGTGCGTTATAAAGGTGTGAAATTTGTGCTGATTTCTCCGGAAGAACTGAAAGTTCCCGATTATATCCGTGAAGATGTGCTCAAAGCAAGCGGTCATGAATTTATTGAAGTAGAACGTCTGGAAGATGCCCTTCCGGATCTTGACCTTCTCTATATGACAAGGGTACAGAAAGAGCGCTTCTTTAACGAAGAAGACTATGTACGTATGAAAGATTTCTATATTCTTGATAAAGAAAAGATGAAACTTGCAAAACCGGATATGCTGGTTCTGCATCCACTTCCAAGAGTGAACGAAATTTCCACTGAGGTGGACAAGGATCCACGGGCTGCTTATTTCAAACAGGTCAAGTACGGAGTTTATGTCAGAATGGCACTGATTCTTACATTGTTGGAGGTGGAAGTATGTTAAATGTTGGGCAGTTAAATGAAGGCGTGGTTCTGGATCACATCAAAGCCGGTAAAAGTATGACCATTTATCGTGACCTGCAGCTGGATCGGATGGACTGCTGTGTGGCGATCATTAAGAATGCAAGAAGTCAGAAAATGGGCAGAAAAGATATTATCAAAGTAGAATGCCCGATTGACAGTCTGGATCTGGATATTCTCGGATTCATTGATCATACCATCACTGTAAATATTATCAAAGATGGCAATATTGTGGAGAAGAAAGAACTGCAGCTTCCGAAAGAAATCAGAAATGTAATCAAATGTAAAAATCCACGATGCATTACATCGATTGAACAGGAACTGGATCATGTATTCATTCTTGCAGATCCGAAAAAAGAGGTATATCGTTGTCGTTACTGCGAGGAAAAATATCGCCGCAAGTAAAGCGATGGATGATGAGTCAAAAAAGAGCAGTTCTGTTTTCTTTGGAAAACAGAGCTGTTTTATCTTGAAGGAAAACAAAGGGGTGAGTAAAATTGAAAAACAGAAAAGAGGCAGATCTTGGAAAAGATCCCATAGGCGGATTGCTCTTCCGATTGTCCCTGCCTGCTATTACCGCTCAGGTCGTAAATGTTCTGTATAATATGGTCGACCGTATGTATATCGGACATATTCCCGAAACCGGAGCTGCGGCGCTTACCGGTTTGGGTGTAACGCTTCCTCTGATCATGCTGATCAGTGCGTTTGCTGCCCTGGTAAGTATGGGAGGTGCCCCAAGAGCGTCTATTATGATGGGAAAGGGGAACAAAGAGGAAGCAGAAAAGATTATGGGAAACTGTGCGACTGCATTGTTTTTTACAGGAATTGTCCTGACTGTATTTTTTATGATCTTTTCAAGAAAACTGCTGTTGCTGTTTGGAGCCAGTGAGAATACGATTGAATATGGGGCTTCTTATATGCGGATTTATGCAGCCGGTACCTTGTTTGTTCAGGCGGCGCTCGGTATGAATGCATTTATTACCGCCCAGGGATTTGCTGCGGTCAGTATGTTAAGTGTAGTCATTGGTGCAGTCTGTAACATTATTCTGGATCCGATCTTTATTTTCGGATGTCATATGGGCGTCAGAGGTGCGGCACTGGCAACGATCCTTTCGCAGGCAGTTTCCGCAGTCTGGGTCATCCGTTTCCTCACGGGAGAAAAGACTGGACTGAAACTGAAACGAAAAAATATGAAAATACAGCCGAAAGTATTTCTTCCATGCATGGCGCTGGGACTGTCTCCTTTTATTATGCAGTCTACAGAGAGTATCTTAAATATCTGTTTTAATTCTTCTTTATTAAAGTACGGGGGAGATATGGCAGTTGGGGCAATGACGATTTTATCCAGTGTGATGCAGTTTTCCATGCTGCCTCTCCAGGGACTGACCCAGGGATCTCAGCCCATCGTAAGTTATAATTTCGGTGCAGGGGATAAAGAACGAGTGAAAAAAGCCTTCTTCCTTCTTCTGCGGTCCTGCCTGATCTATTCCACTGCCATCTGGGCAATTGCCGTTTTTGTGCCGCAGATCTTTGCAGGGATCTTTACCGGAGATCCGGAACTGACCGAGATCACCTGCTGGGCAATGCGGATTTACATGGCAGTCAGCTGTATTTTCGGAATTCAGATTGCCTGTCAGCAGACCTTTATCGCACTGGGAAGAGCAAAAGAATCCATTTTCCTCGCTTTGCTGAGAAAAGTCATTCTTCTGATTCCATCGATTTATATTTTGCCGGTGTTCTTTTCGGATAAGACCAAGGCAGTCTTTCTGGCAGAGCCGGTGGCGGATGCACTTGCAGTTACCACGACAGGAGCGCTGTTTTTCATCCGGTTTAGACAAATACTAAAAAATATGAGCAAAAAGTAACAAAACTGGAGGGTATGATACATATGGAGAAGGATCTGACAAAGGGAAGTCCTTTTCAACTGATTTTATTTTTTGCCATTCCCCTTGTGATCGGCAATATATTCCAGCAGCTTTATAATATGGTCGATGCTGTGATTGTCGGAAGATTCGTAGGGGTCAATTCACTGGCAGCTGTTGGGATGTCCGGCAGTCTCGTATTTCTGATTCTCGGTTTTCTGAATGGACTGTCAACCGGATTTACCGTTCTTACTTCGCGGACCTTCGGGGCAGGAAACATGGAAGGAATGAAGAAGTCGATATTTTCCGCTTCCGTCCTTGCAGTACTTATGACGCTTGTACTTACTTTGGTCAGTACACTGGGACTTCCGGGCATTCTGCATCTTATGAATACACCGAGTGACATTTACAACGATGCATACCAGTATCTGTCTATCATGTTTCTGGGAATCTGGACCCAGGTGTTATACAACCTGCTGGCCAGCTTTTTGCGGGCACTTGGAAACAGTAAGATCCCATTATATTTTCTGATTTTGGCAGCATTGCTGAATATTCTTCTGGATTTCCTGTTTATTCTGGGATTTCATATGGGAACAAAAGGGGCAGCTGTGGCAACGGTTATCGCGCAGGGAATTTCCGGTATTCTCTGCCTTGTATACATTATCCGGAAAGTCCCTCTCCTTCATATAAAGAAGGAGCATCGAAAATTGGAAAAAAATGCAATCCGTTTTCAGATGGGAGTCGGCATTCCCATGGGGCTGCAGTTTTCCATTACCGCTCTCGGCATCATCATTCTGCAAAGCGCACTGAATGGCTTCGGAGCCAGAGCAATGGCCGGCTTTACGGCATCTACCAAAGTCATGCAGCTGGTGAATCAGGTTTATATTTCCATTGGCGTCACCATGGCCACCTATGCCTCCCAGAATATGGGAGCCGGACGCCTTGACCGGATTCGGAAAGGTGCAAGGGTATCCACCCTGATGTCCTCTGTTTATGCAGCGGCCATCGGTCTTCTCCTTTACTTCTTTGGAAGATACATGGTACTTCTGTTCATTGAACAAGGACAGACGGATGTACTTTCTTACTGTAAAATGTATTTTGCCACAATCACACCGTTCATGATTCCCCTTGGAAGTATTTTTATTTACAGAAATATTCTGCAAGGCATGGGATTCGGATTTGTGCCGATGATGGCAGGTGTGGCAGAACTTGCTGCACGAACCGTTGCAGCCTTTTATGCGGCGAACATCCAGTCTTTTCGCGGAATCTGCTGGGCAGATCCCCTCGCATGGCTGGCAGCTGCAATACCACTGATCCTCACCTATCTCTGGAGAATGCAGGAAGAAGAAAAGAAAGAAGAAAGGGAAGCAAAACTATGAAAGAAATTAAGACAACAGAAGCAGTAGGGCATGTGTTGTGCCATGATATCACCCAGATTATACGGGGGGAGAAGAAGGGGCCTGTTTTCAGAAAAGGGCATGTGGTGCGCGAGGAAGATATTCCGGTGCTTTTATCGGTAGGAAAGGAGCATCTTTATGTCTGGGAGAAGAAGGAAGGAATTCTCCATGAGAATGAAGGGGCCGAGATTCTGCGGGATATCTGCAAAAATGAATTTATGTCTGAGTCAGAGATCAAAGAAGGAAAGATAGAACTGACAGCAGAGATTGACGGTGTGTTAAAAATCCGAAGAGAAGGGCTACGTGCGGTCAATGGTTTGGGAGAAATGATGATTGCCAGCCGCTTTGGAGACACCCCGGTAAAGAAGGGGGATAAAATCGCAGGGATGCGTATCATTCCTCTTGTAATTGAAGAGGAGAAAATGAAACGGGCAAAAGAGGCAGCAGGAGAGGAACCGCTGTTTCAGATTTTGCCGTATAAACAGAAAAAAGCAGGAATCGTTACAACCGGAAGTGAAGTAAAGAACGGGCTGATAAAAGATACATTTGGTCCGGTTATCCGGGAAAAACTCAGCCATTTTCCGGTGGAAGTACTGGGACAGGTTCTGAGCGGAGATGACAAAGGAGATATTACCGAAGCAATTCTGGATTACATTGACCAGGGAGCCGATCTTGTCATCTGTACCGGCGGTATGAGTGTAGACCCGGATGACTGTACACCAGGTGCCATCATGAATACAGGAGCAGAGATTGTCTCTTATGGCGCGCCGGTACTGCCGGGAGCGATGCTTCTGGTCGCTTATTATGAGAAAGACGGCAGAAGGATTCCAATCGTGGGTCTTCCGGGATGTGTGATGTATGCAGCAAGAACGATTTTTGACCTGGTACTGCCAAGACTGATGGCAGATGATCCAATTACAAGAGACGAACTGGCGGCACTGGGAGAGGGTGGACTTTGCCTGAACTGTGAACGCTGCACATTCCCGAACTGCGGTTTCGGAAAAGGAAGGTGATCTGCATGGCAGACAGAAAGATGTATCAGAACATTGCAGAATGTTTCCAAAAGCAGGATGAAGTGATTCTGGAGACGATTCTGGAAGGACCACATGCCGGAGAAAAACGGATGCTTTCAAGGGAAGAAGGGAACTGTCTGCCAGAGAACGGTGTGTACCGGGAAGTACTTTATGGAAAGCCAAAGGCAGTCGTATGTGGAGGGGGACATGTTTCCTTGTCCATTGTACAGCTCTTGAAAATGTTGGAATTTCGCGTGATCGTCGTAGATGAAAGACCGGAGTTTGCCAACCGAGAACGGTTCCCGCAGGCAGATGAGATCTTCTGTATGGAATTTACGGACTTTTTCCGGGAAAATGATTTTGGAAATCATGCGTATTATGTCATTGTTACAAGAGGACATCAGTATGACTACAGTTGCCTGAAGGCGGTACTGGAACGGGAACGGGATTATGTGGGCATGATCGGCAGCCGCAGCAAAGTTGCCTTATCTTTTGAAAAATTGCGAAAAGAAGGATATGCGGAAGAGGTGATCGGCAGGATCCATTCACCGATCGGTCTTGCCATTGGTGCAAAGACACCGACAGAAATCGGTGTCAGCATTGCGGCAGAAATCATTCAGGAGAAAAACCGGCAGCCGAGAAATACACTGGAAGCTTCGATTCTGGAGGGGATTCAGGATGAAGATGCCCATACCATGGTAACCGTGATCGAGAAATCCGGTTCTTCCCCAAGAGGAGAAGGAACCCGTATGATCGTGTGCAAGGATGGGAAAATTTACGGAACCATCGGAGGCGGCAGTGTGGAATATGCAGCCATCCAGGAAGCAAAAGCGTTTGACGATCCTTCGGGATTTGCCATAAAAGAATATAACTTGTCCAATTCGAAGGCAGCTACTCTGGGTATGGTATGCGGAGGACAGGTAAAGGTCCTTTTTGAAAAATTATAAGGAGTGAAAAGAAAATGGAGCAGGATTTGAAACGACAGATATTAAACATTCTGGAAAGAAACAGCCGTCTGACAGCAGAAGAAATTGCTGTGATGACAGGCAGTGATGAAAAAACAGTGAAAGAAACCATAGAAGGACTGGAAAAAGACGGCATTCTCTGTGGGTATCATGCATTGATCAACTGGGATAAAGTGGATGATGATACCGTTACTGCACTGATCGAACTGAAAGTAACCCCGCAGGGCGGAGATGGATATAATAAGATTGCAGAGCAGATTTATCAGTATCCGCAGGTAGAAACACTCTATCTCATGTCCGGTGCCTATGATTTCCTCGTATTGCTTCGCGGAAAGAGTATCAAAGATATTTCTCTCTTTGTATCAGAGAATCTGGCTTCTATTGAGGAAGTGCAGAGTACAGCGACGTATTTTACGCTGACCAAATACAAAGAGCAGGGAGTCAATCTCACAAGGAAAAAACAGGATGGAAGAATGGTGATCACCCTATGAGACAGTTTGTTACGGAAAAAGTAAAAAATATTAAGCCTTCCGGTATCCGGAAATTTTTTGATATTGTAAGTGAAATGCCGGATGCGATTTCTCTTGGGGTGGGAGAACCGGATTTTGATACACCCTGGCACATCCGGGAAGAAGGCATTCGTTCTTTAAAAGGCGGCAAAACCTTTTATACTTCCAATGCGGGTCTGATGCCTCTGCGAAGGGAAATCTGCAGCTATACGGAAAAGAAGATTCATGTGTCCTATGCACCGGAGTCAGAAGTTATGGTCACCGTGGGCGGAAGTGAAGCCATTGATATTGCGTTTCGTACCGTACTGGATCCGGGCGATGAAGTGATTATTCCGGAACCGGCCTTTGTCTCCTATGTGCCCTGTGTTCAGCTGGCAGGGGGTGTTCCGGTTACGATTCCTTTAAAGGCAGAAAATGAATTTCGCCTGACACCGGAGGAACTGGAGGCAGCCATCACACCGAAAACCAAGGTGCTGCTTCTGTCTTATCCCAACAATCCTACAGGAGCAATCATGGAAAAAGAAGATCTGGAAGCGTTGATCGATCTGATCATTTCCCATGATATTCTTGTGATTTCTGATGAAATCTACAGCGAACTGACTTATAAATCCAGACATGTGAGCATTGCATCCCTTCCGGGTATGCGGGAACGGACCATTGTCATCGATGGCTTTTCAAAGGCCTTTGCCATGACAGGATGGCGTCTTGGCTATGCCCTGGCACCGGCGGAAATCATGCATGAAATGATCAAACTGCACCAGTTTGCCATTATGTCCGCACCGACCACCAGCCAGTATGCAGCAATCAGTGCATTGAAAAACGGCAATCCGGATGTCATGGAAATGCGGATCGCTTATGATCAGCGGCGCAGATTCCTTCTTCATATTTTAAAGGAAATGGAAATCCCCTGTTTTGAACCTTATGGTGCTTTTTATATCTTTCCGGATATTTCAAAATTCGGCATGACCTCCGAAAAATTTGCTACAGAGCTGCTTCGTAAACAGAAGGTGGCAGTTGTGCCGGGAAGTGCATTTGGTGCATGCGGAGAAGGATTTATCCGTATTTCCTATGCGTACTCCATAGAAGAATTGAAAGCAGCCTTCTCCCGGATTCAGGCATTTCTTGCAGAACTTGAAAAAAAATAGTCGAAAGAAACAGAAAATACTGGACATTTTTTTGCATAAAAGTTATTATTAGTTCTATATTTACTTTGATGCTTTAACTTAAGGGAGGATAAGATAAAATGAGAAAAGTAGTAAAATTCGGCGGGAGCTCACTGGCCAGTGCAGAACAGTTTAAAAAAGTAGGCAATATCATCCGTGCAGATGAAAGCAGAAGATATGTAGTTCCTTCCGCACCAGGCAAACGTTTTTCCGCAGATACCAAGGTCACAGACCTTCTCTATAAATGTTATCGGGCGGCTGAAAAAGGGCAGTCTGATTTTGATTCCATTCTCAGCGAAATCAAAGGACGTTATCAGGATATTATCAATGGCCTGGAACTTTCCATGTCACTGGAAGAAGAGTTTCAGATGATTGAAGAAAATTTCAGAAACCATGCAGGCGAAGAATATGCTGCATCCAGAGGGGAATTCTTAAATGGTAAGATCATGGCAGAATATCTGGGTTATGAATTCGTAGACGCAGCGAAAATCATCCGCTTTGACGGAGAAGGCCAGTTCGATATGGAAATGACTAACCGTCTGACAAGAGAATATCTGAAGAATAAAGAAAATGCAGTCGTTCCGGGATTTTACGGAGCAATGGAAGATGGAACGGTCAAGACCTTCTCACGAGGCGGTTCCGATATTACCGGTTCCATTGTTGCAGGTGCCCTGGATGTAGACCTCTATGAAAACTGGACCGATGTTTCCGGATTCCTGGTAACAGACCCGAGAATCATTGACAATCCACAAGTGATCGATACCATCACTTATCGTGAACTGCGTGAACTTTCTTACATGGGTGCGACCGTTCTTCACGAAGAAGCAATTTTCCCGGTAAGAAAAGCAGGAATTCCGATCAATATCCGCAACACCAATGCACCGGAAGATGCAGGTACCATGATTGTGGAAGATACCTGTAAGAAACCGGCCTTTACCATTACCGGTATTGCAGGAAAGAAAGGCTTCTGTTCTCTGTTTATCGAGAAATCTCTGATGAATGCGGAAATCGGATTTGGCCGTAAAGTCCTGCAGGTACTGGAAGAACAGGGCATTTCCTTTGAACACATTCCATCCGGCATTGATACAATGACCTTATTCATTCACCAGGATGAGTTTGCAGAGAAAGAGCAGCAGGTAATCGCAGGAATCCACCGCGCAGTCAATCCGGACTTTATGGAACTGGAGACCGATCTGGCTCTGGTAGCAGTGGTAGGCCGCGGTATGCGTGCCAACAGAGGTACTGCAGCAAGAATCTTCGCGGCTCTTGCACATGCAAATGTCAATGTGAAAATGATCGATCAGGGATCCAGTGAACTGAATGTGATCATCGGTGTGCGCAACGAAGACTTTGAAACAGCTATAAAAGCAATCTATGATATTTTTGTGGAAACACGGATTTAATCAGACAGGAAAGTTATGAAGATCTATCAACACAAAACACAATATTATGAGACCGATCAGATGGGAATCGTGCATCATTCCAATTATATTCGGTGGTTTGAAGAAGCAAGAACCGATCTGATGGAACAGCTTGGGATGGGATATGACCGGATGGAGGCAGAAGGAATCATAAGCCCTGTACTGGAAGTAAACTGCCAGTATAAGTCCATGACCCGTTTTGGGGAAACCGTATCCATCGAGACACGGGTGGAAAAATACAATGGCATTCGGCTGGAACTGTCCTATGAAGTGAAAAATGCAGAAACAGGAGAAATCCGCGCAGTGGGAAACTCCAAACATTGCTTCCTTGACAGAGAAGGAAATCTGCTTTCTCTGAAACATGCAGACATTCCTGCACACAATCTGTTTCTGTCAGCCATGCAGAAACATTGAGCAAGTAAAAAACAGCACCTGAAAAATCTGCCAGGTGCTGTTTTTTATGATCGAATCATGCAATAAAATGGTTGACACATGCAGTGTCCTATTGTACACTATAAGTGTACTAGGATACACAGTACACTAGATACACGAAAACAGGAACAGGAAGGAAAGATGAGGCGTATGATTATCATTGATTATCAGAATCGAAAGCCCATATATGAACAGATTGTGGAGCGCTTTCAGATGCTGATTGTAAAAGGGGTTCTGGAACCGGATACACAGATGCCGTCGGTCCGTTCACTTGCCGCGGAACTTTCCATTAACCCCAATACCATTCAGAAAGCGTATACACTTCTGGAACAACAGGGCTACATTTATCCAGTAAAAGGACGGGGAAATTTTGTCTCAGGAAGCAAGACTCTTTTGGACAAAAAAAGAAATGCATTTTTCCGGCAACTGGAAACCCTGGTCAAAGAAGGAAAAGAGATGGGCGTGACAAAATCGGAATGTATGGCATGTACAGAAGCAGTATTTGAGGAGGGAGAGCATTGATTAGTACAAAGCAGATTTCTAAAAATTTTGGGAAAATCAAAGCAGTGGATCAGATCAGTCTGGATATTTCCGACAACAGTATCTTCGGTCTGGCAGGAACCAACGGAGCAGGGAAAAGTACCTTTCTGCGTCTGCTTTCCGGTGTGCTGAAACCCGATGAAGGAGAGATTCTGGTTGACGATATGCCGGTCTGGGAAAGAGAAGAAACCAAGAAAAAGATTTTCTTTCTTCCGGACAATGCCTATTTTCCCCAGAATGCGACAGGGAAATCCATGGCGGATTTTTATTCCCTGTATTATGAAAAATTTGATAAAAACAGATTCCGTGAACTGGCAGAAAAACTGGATCTGGATGTGACAAGAAAGGTGCAGACCCTTTCCAAAGGCATGAAACGTCAGGTATCCATGCTCCTTGGAATCTGTGCAGGAACGAAATATCTGTTCTGTGATGAGACGTTTGACGGACTCGATCCGGTCATGCGCCAGGCGGCCAAAAGCATTCTGGCTTACGAAGTGACGGAACGGGAATTTACACCGATCATCGCATCACACAATTTAAGAGAGCTGGAAGACATTTGTGACCATGTGGGACTGCTGCATAAAGGCGGTGTACTGCTCTCAAGAGAAATTGAAGATATGAAACTGCATATACATAAAATCCAGTGTGTGATTCCCAATCCCCTTCTGGAAGAAGAACTGCTTCGGGAACTGGATGTGGTACAGCACGAGAAACGCTTGTCTCTGCTTACCATAGTGGTGCGTGGAAAGAAAAACGAGATCATGCAGAAGGTGGAAAGCAAATTTCCGCTGTTTGCAGAAATGATCCCCTTGACACTGGAAGAAATCTTTATCAGCGAAACGGAGGTGGCAGGATATGACATCAAAAAACTTTTTTATTAAATTAACAGGACAAAATCTGGTCTCCAGAAATGTATGGACGGTGCTTTCTTTTCTGGCCTTCTTTCTGTCGATTCCGGTCATGCTGATGCTCAGACTGGACTCTGTGTCGGATCTTGTAGAACCCGCCCGGCTTTATCAGCAGATGCATCAGGAACTGGCAGCGACCATCGGATATGGAAATGAGCTGATGATCGTTCTGGTAATTGGAATGCCCTATCTGCTCGCCATGTCCGGATACTGGTACTTATATTCCGGAGAGAAAACAGACTTTTATCACAGCCTTCCTGTAAGAAGAGAAACACTGTTTTTCAGCAATTATCTGGCAGGAATTCTGATCTTTGCCGTTCCCTATGGGCTGAATCTTCTGTTTGCTATGGGAATCGGTATTGCAAAAGGAGCCGGATTTACCGGTATGTGGACCGTTCTGGCCGGAAGCTTTGCAGCGAATATCGTCGTGTTCCTTCTTTTTTATAACCTTGCAGTGCTGGGCATTCTGCTGACTGGAAATCTTTTTACCGGAACACTGGCGTATGGTACCTTTCTGATTTATGGAATTTTGATTTTTGAGGCACTGCATCATCTGGGCAGCCGGTTTTTTGACACATTCGTGTCCGGAGGCGGCTATAATGTAAGAGGAGAGTATTATTCTTCCAGCTTTTGTGCCATTTCCAATAAGACCAGTCCGGTTTTAAGATATTTCAATCTGCTGTCTGATGCAAAACCGAATTATACTTCCATGGGCAGTTTCCCTGCCGGTGAGGTCGCAGTCTTTGGTGTGTCTGCTTTGGTGATTCTTGTACTGTGTGTCTTTGCGTATAAGAAAAGACCGACAGAAAGCTATCACAAAGCCATTGCATTTCGAAAACTGGAACCGGTGATCAAGATCGGTATGGTCGTTCCCCTGTCGCTCCTCATCGGTCTGCTTCTCAGTGCCTATGCATCCAGAAACTTTGTCTGGTTTGTGGCAGCGACATTGCTGTCTGCACTGATTCTTCTGGCAGCAGTGGAATTTCTGTATCATATGGATCTGAAAGAATGCTTCCGCCTGAATATCTCTTCCGGAATCGCAATTGGCATACTGATCCTTACGATCCTGGGTGCACGACTGGATGTCTTTGGTGTAGACACCTGGATCCCAAAAGAAGACAAACTGGAAAGTATGTCGATCTACATCAATGGACTGAACAGCCTTTACTCTTATCCATATGAAGAGAAGATGGAACCCTACATGGCGTATCTGGATAAAGTAGAATTAAAAGAATATGCAGCTGTTTATGAACTGGCAAAAGCAGGGGTAGAAGAACAGAAAAACAAGAATCTGAAATCATTGGCAGCGGATGACTCAGAATCAGATACCATTTCCTTCTATATAAAATACAACCGGAAATCCGGCCGCTCCGTATATAAATTTTATACGGTAGAAAAAACAGAAGAAGTGACCGATCGGATCGGAAAAATCTACGACAACTGGGAATTTAAAGAAAAAACACTTCCAGTCGAATACATCAAAGAAGAAAATCTCCGGGATATTACTGTTACAGACATTTACAGTGCCGGAAGAAGACCGGAACTTACAAAAACGGATATGAAGCATATCCTGAAAACCTACACACATGAGTGGGAAAGTCTGAAATATGCAGATTTAAAAGAACAGAAAGTGGAAGGATATCTAAGCTTTCGGATTAAATATGAACCAGACTGGTTCCAGTATGTGGATTATGAAGAGACCGAAGACATTCAGGTACCCATCTATGCATGCTTTACAGGAACCCTGGAACTACTGGAACAGGCAGGTGCGCATATTTATACAAAAGAGAATGCAGCAGAAATCGAAAAAATTACAGTAGATGAATATGTGGACGAGATGAACGATGTAAAAACGACAGAATATACAGACGAAAAAGACATTCAGGAAATCATGGAAAAAGTGGAATACGACAACAGCAATGGATTCTGGACCGGAAGAATGCCGGATTATAACAAAAATATTCAGATCTATTGGAAAGACGGAATCGGAGAAAGCTATAGCGTTGTGTATTTTATCAAGGGAGACTATCCCGAATGTGTGAAATAGGAACCAGAAAAAGGCCGCACTTCCAGCAGGAAGGCGGTCCTTTTTTCTGCCGCATCCTACATCCCCCCTCATTCCGGGCAGGCATCCGGCAGACGCTGGGACACGCTCTTTCATTGAAAAATCAGAAAGACATTTTCTTATTTTCGCTGGCCATATGCAGGGATTTCTTAGTACTTTCGGATTTCCTGTAAAATCATCAAAGCAGAAAATTTTTCTTGTCTGAGCACTGCATCCATGTCCGCCCAGAAACACTTCCTGAAAAAGCAAATCAAAGCCTTAACAGGTACCAGCAAAACGGGAGCAGGGATGTTTGATATCTGCGGTCCTTAGCAAACGCGCTTCGCTTGAACGGTGCACGAACCGCAGTTCATCCCTGCTGCACCGTTTTGGGTACCTGTAACAGCCTTTGCTCAATGCTTTTTCAGGAAGTGTTTCTGGGCGGACATGAGATGGCAGTGTGAGTTTTGAAAAATTTTCCTGCCATAAAGGATGATTGTCAGGAAATCCTGAAAGCACTGAAATCCCGAATCGGCCGCGGAAAAAGAAAATGTGATATTTTAATAAGCGTGTCCCAGCGTCTGCCGGATGCCTGCCCGGGATGAGGGAAATGTCTGGTGCGGCAGAGAAAAGGACCGGTGGTTGTAATTGACAAGTAGCTGTAAGACAGAGTAAAATAAAGAAAAGCAGGGTGAAGAAAAGGGGAATGACATGACAAGAAAAATATCCTTTGAAAAGGAAAAAGAACTGATTTTACTGGGAAAGGCCCTCTCTTCGGAAATCAGAATCCAGATTCTGAAATTGTTGGATGAAAGACCCTATTGTGTCAATGAGATAGCGGAGTTATTGCAGATACCTGCCTCTTCTGCGGCTTTGAATGTGCGTGTGCTGGAGGAGGCGCAGTTGATTCGGACGGAGTTGAAGCCGGGTGTCAGGGGTTCTATGAAGCAGTGTATTCGTCAGGAGGACGAAATCCTTCTTCTTTTGAAAGAAAACAAAGAGAAAAAACAGGAAGAAATCATTTCCATGCCGGTAGGAAATTATGTGGATTATAAGATCACACCGACCTGCGGGATGGTCAATGATGAAGAATATATCGACGGAGAGGACGAACCAAGGTGTTTCTATGATCCCAGGCGAACCTCGGCCAAGCTGGTCTGGTTTTCTTCGGGCTATCTGGAATACCGGTTTCCGAATGCCGGAATACAGGGCGGGAAGGTAACAAGCATGGAATTGTCAGCGGAGTTATGCTCCGAGACTGCAGATTATGATCTGGATTGCCCTTCCGATATTACTTTATGGGTGAATGGTCTGGATGCAGGAACCTGGACTTGTCCCAGTGATTTCGGCGGACGAAGAGGCAAATTGAACCCGGACTGGTGGGAAGACAAAAATACCCAGTATGGAAACCTGAAAACATGGAGGATCGATGAAAGCGGGACCTATCTGGATCAGGAGAAAGTCAATGATACGGGAATTTCCGCTTACTGTCTGGCAGAAGGTCCTTATATATCCATTCGGATCGGAATCAAAGAAGACGCCGCACACATTGGGGGTGTCAATATTTTCGGCAACTCTTTCGGAGATTATCCGCAGGATATTGTAATGCGGATTGCATACGAATAAAAAATTTCTTTACAAAAAGGATTCTTGTGTTATAATAATAACAGGAATTATGTTATAAAACAAAAATATTATAATGTTTCTGAGGAATCATTGAGATCCTTCAGAAAACGGGAAGGGGATTGCATGTTAAACAAAAGTATTAAGAAGCTGGTACAGTATGGTATGGAGTCAGGTCTGGTGCCTGCATGTGAACGCAATTACACCATCAATCTGCTGTTGGATCTGTTCCATCAGGATGAGTATGAAGAACCGGAAGAAGCGTATGAAAATGTCGATTTGGAAGAGACTCTGAAAGAACTGCTGGATGAAGCGGTAAAAAGAGGAATCATTGAAGACAGCATCGGATACAGAGATTTGTTTGATACAAAGATCATGAACTGTCTCATGCCTCGTCCTGCACAGGTACAGGAAACCTTCTGGAAGAAATACGAAGAATCACCGGAGACGGCAACGGATTATTTCTATAAACTCAGTCAGGACAGCGATTATATTCGCCGTTACCGGATCAAAAAAGACAGAAAATGGACGGTTGACAGTGAATACGGAACCATTGACATTACCATCAACCTTTCCAAACCGGAGAAGGATCCGAAAGCCATTGCAGCTGCAAAGAATGCAAAACAGAGCAGTTATCCGAAATGTCTTCTCTGTATGGAAAATGAAGGATATGCAGGACGTCTGAACCATCCTGCAAGAGAGAATCACAGAATCATTCCGATCACCATTAATGACAGCAAATGGGGATTCCAGTATTCTCCTTACGTATATTACAATGAACATTGCATCGTATTTAACGGACAGCATGTGCCGATGAAAATTGAACGCAATGCATTCATCAAACTTTTTGATTTTGTAAAACTGTTCCCGCATTATTTCCTGGGCTCCAATGCAGATCTTCCGATCGTAGGCGGCTCCATCTTAAGCCATGACCATTTCCAGGGCGGACATTACACCTTTGCCATGGCAAAAGCACCGATGGAAGAAACCGTTACCATTCCAGGATATGAAGATGTAGAAGCCGGAATCGTAAAATGGCCGTTATCCGTACTGCGTATCCGTCACAAAGACGAAAAACGCCTCATTGACCTGGCTTCTCATGTACTGGAAAAATGGAGAGGCTATACGGATGAAGCAGCATTTATTTTTGCAGAGACAGACGGAGAACCACACAATACCATCACACCGATCGCAAGAAAAGTGGGCGATACTTATGAACTGGATCTGACCCTTCGCAACAATATTACAACAGATGAACATCCGCTTGGCGTTTACCATCCACATGCAGAATATCATCATATTAAAAAAGAAAACATCGGTCTGATCGAAGTTATGGGACTTGCCGTACTTCCTGCAAGACTGAAAGAAGAACTCGAACTGCTTGCTGCGTATATTCTGGAAGGAAAAGATCCGGCAGAAAATGAAGCGCTGGAGAAACATGCAGACTGGGTAAAAGAATTCCTGCCAAAATACAGCGAGATCAACAAAGACAATGTAATGGAAATCCTGCAAAAAGAAGTAGGAGAAGTCTTTGTAAAAGTTCTGGAAGACGCAGGCGTTTACAAATGTACACCGGAAGGAAGAGAAGCCTTCAAACGTTTTATTTCTGTTTTATAACAAAAAAGACAGGCCTGTGCCTGTCTTTTTTATTTTCGGTATGCTATAATGAGGGAAACTGGCCAGATGCCAGAAAGGAAGCGTAGGAAAGGAGAAGAAGATGAGCGAAAAAATCCTGTTGATTGACGGGCACAGTATATTGAACCGGGCTTTTTACGGGCTGCCGGAACTAACCAACGCAGAAGGGCTTCATACGAATGCTATTTATGGATTTTTAAATATTCTTTTTAAGACAATCGAAGAGGAAAAGCCGGATTATCTGACCGTTGCATTTGATCTGCATGCACCTACTTTTCGTCATAAAATGTATACCGAATATAAAGGAACCAGAAAACCCATGCCTGCGGAATTGCGTGAGCAGGTACCGATTATGAAAGATGTGCTGACTGCCATGGGTGTCACCATTCTTTCGAAGGAAGGGTACGAGGCGGACGATCTGCTTGGAACGGTGGCAAAAAAAAGCGAGGCAAAGGGAATGGACGTTACGGTGCTTTCCGGAGACAGGGATCTATTGCAGCTTGCCAGTGAGCAGATCTGTATTCGGATTCCAAAGACGCGGTTTGGAAAAACCACAGTGGAGGATTATTTCGCAAAAGATGTGAAGGAAAAATATCAGCTGGAGCCGGAACAGATCATTGAATTAAAGGCATTGATGGGAGATTCGGCAGACAATATCCCGGGACTGCCGGGCGTGGGAGAGAAGACCGCTACCAAGCTTTTGTTAGAATATGGAACGGTGGAAAATGCCTGGGAACATGTGCAGGAAATCAAACCGAAGAAAGCCCAGAATGCATTTCTGGATCATTATGATATGGCCATACTCAGCAAAAAGCTGGCTACGATCAAGATAGACAGTCCCATTGATTATGACTGGGAGACCTCCAGACTGGGAAATCTTTATACCCAGGAGGCTTACGAATTTTTTAAAGAACTGGAATTTAAAAATTTTCTGACACGATTTGAAGAACAGGGACAGGAAAAAGAGATTCCCCTTGTGATGGAGACGATAAGAGCATTTGGTGATACCGAAGAACTTTTTCGACAGGCCAAAGAACAGGACATCGTTGCGATGGAGATGCTGCGGGAAAACGGGGTGCTTTTCGGACTGGGACTTGCCTGGAAAGCGGAAGACAAAACAAAGGCATTCTGCATTTTCCCGGAAGGATTTGTCACAGAAGCGTACCTGATGGATAAAGCAGAGGATCTGTGTGCCCATACAGCAGTGGCATCTCTGGATGTCAAATCCATGCTTCGCTATATGGAGCTGAAATCCCATAAAGGAATGTTTGACGGAGGCATTGCTTCCTATCTGCTGAATCCTCTGAAATCTTCCTATACGTATGATGACATTGCAAAAGAATATTTGCAGGAAATGCTTCCGGCCAGAGAAGACCTGCTTGGAAAACTGAGCTACACAAAAGCAATGGCAGAGAAAGAAGACAAAGTGGCAGAAAGCATCTGCTACATGGCATATACGGCACTGAATTGCCGGGAACCTTTGCAGAAAGCCCTGAAAGAAACAGGAATGCTGTCTCTGTTTGAAGAAATCGAAATGCCCCTCTTATTTACCCTCTCAAATATGGAGAAAGAGGGAATCCGGGTAAATGGAGAAGCATTAAAAGAATACGGAAATCAGCTTCAGATCCGGATCGGGGAACTGGAAAAAGAAATTTATGAAGAAGCGGGTGAAACCTTTAATATCAATTCTCCAAAACAGCTGGGGGTGATTCTGTTTGAAAAACTGCAGCTGCCAGGAGGCAAGAAAACGAAAACCGGCTATTCCACAGCTGCGGAAGTACTGGAAAAACTGGCACCGGATCATAAACTGGTGGCAGATATTCTGGAGTACCGGCAGCTGGCAAAACTGAAATCCACTTATGCAGACGGTCTGGCAGTCTTTATCGGAGAAGACGGACGGATTCATTCTACCTTCAATCAGACCATTACTGCTACAGGAAGGATCAGCAGTACAGAACCCAATCTGCAGAATATCCCCATTCGTATGGAACTGGGAAGACTGATCCGAAAAGTATTTATTCCAAGAGAAGGATTTGTATTTGTGGATGCGGATTATTCCCAGATCGAGCTGCGCGTACTTGCCCATATGTCCGGGGATAAGACCTTGATCCAGGCATACCGGGAAGCACAGGATATCCACCGCATGACAGCATCGCAGGTCTTTCATGTGCCCTTTGATCAGGTTACCGATCTGCAGCGAAGAAATGCAAAAGCCGTCAATTTCGGAATTGTATACGGCATCAGTTCCTTCGGACTTTCACAGGATCTGAGTATTACAAGAAAAGAAGCCGCACAATACATTGAAAATTATTTTGAAACTTATCCGGGAATCAAAGGATTTCTGGACGGACTGGTGGAACAGGGAAAAGAGCTGGGGTATGTCAGCACCATGTTCGGCAGAAGACGTCCGGTACCGGAACTGAAATCCAGCAATTTCATGCAGCGTTCTTTCGGGGAACGGGTTGCCATGAATTCTCCGATTCAGGGAACCGCCGCAGACATTATTAAAATTGCTATGATCCGGGTCGAAAAAGCACTGCAGGAACAGAATCTGAAATCCAGACTGATCCTCCAGGTGCATGATGAACTGCTCATTGAGACCGCAGAGGACGAACTGGAACAGGTGAAAAGGATTCTTGAAAAAGAGATGAAACATGCAGCAGATCTTGCGGTATCTCTGGAAATAGATATGCATACAGGGAAGAACTGGTATGAGGCAAAATAGCAGGGGACAAAGGAGGAAGACGTATGAGAGTCATAGGAGTAACCGGTGGAGTAGGATCCGGAAAAAGTGCAGTACTGAATTATATTGAAGCACATTTTGATGCAAGAATCGTAAAGGCAGATGATGTGGGGCATCTCCTGATGATGCCGGGACAGGCCTGCTATGAACCGGTGATTTCTCTGTTCGGTGAATGGATCGTGAAAGAAGACGGTTCTCTTGACCGGGAGACCATCTCAAAAATCGTTTTTGAAAAGAAAGAGATGCTGGAAAAACTCAACGGAATCATTCATCCGGCAGTCAAGCGCTACATCAAAAGAGAAATCAAACGTTCGGAAAAAGAAGGAACAGAATTTTTCTTTATTGAGGCAGCTTTGTTGATTGAAGATAATTATGATGAAATTTACGATGAAATGTGGTATGTTTATTGCGAAAAAGAAGTCCGTATGGAAAGACTGCGCCGGGACAGAGGCTATTCCGAAGAGAAAATCCGAAAAATGATGGCAAATCAGTTGTCCGAGGATGAGTTTGAAGCCAGATGTGACTTCCAGTTATATAATGATGAGGATGTGTCTCATACATATCTTCAGATTGAGCGAAGGATGAGAACTTATTATGAATCTATGTAGTATTGCCAGCGGAAGCAGCGGCAATTGTATTTATGTGGGCAGCGACCATACAAGCCTTCTGGTGGATGTGGGAATCAGCGGAAAGCGGATCGAAGAGGGGCTTCGTACCATTGACCGGACCACAAAGGACTGCGACGGAATCCTGATCACCCATGAACATTCCGATCATATCAAAGGCCTCGGGGTGGTTTCCAGGAAATATAAGATTCCTATTTACTGTACCGAAGGAACCAGAAACCGCCTGCAGGGAATGGCATCCCTTGGAAAGATGCCGGAAGGATTGTACCACGTCATAAAAGCAGATGAAGGCTTTTCCATCGGTGATCTGGACATTCATCCCTTTCAGATTTCCCATGATGCGGCAGAACCGGTGGGATACCGGGTGAATCATGGAGAAAAATCGGTGGGAATTGCCACAGACCTGGGAAAATACAATGATTACATCGTGGATCGGCTGCAGGGGTTGGATGCACTGCTGCTGGAAGCGAACCATGATGTAAACATGCTTCAGGTAGGACCGTATCCCTATGCGCTGAAACAGCGGATCCTGGGAGAGAAAGGCCATCTGTCCAACGAGTCCGCAGGACGGCTTCTTTGCCGCCTGCTCCATGACAAGATGAAAGAAATCCTGCTGGGACATCTCAGCAAGGAGAATAATTATGAAGCACTGGCCTATGAGACCGTGTGCTCGGAAGTGACCATGGGAGAAAATCCCTGGTATTCTTCTGATTTTAAGATTTCTGTGGCACATAGAGATTGCGCATCAGAACTTATTATTGTATAATGGCGAATTATAGACACTTTCGAAAAAACGAAAAGGAGATAAGAAAAGATGAAGAAAACAATTATCAGCGTAGTAGGACAGGACACGGTAGGAATCATTGCGAAAGTCTGCACTTATCTGGCAGAAAACAACATCAATATTCTGGATATTTCCCAGACCATTATTGACGGTTATTTTAATATGATGATGATCACAGATACTTCCAGATCAGAGAAAAAACTGGATCAGATTTCTACAGAACTTGCTGAGATTGGAAAAGAAATCGGCGTTGTGATTCACGCACAGCACGAAGATATCTTTACAAAAATGCATCGTATCTAAGACACGGATCTGAGAAAGGACAGAAGTATATATGATTAACATATTTGAAGTAAACGAAACCAATAAGATGATCGAGCAGGAAAATCTGGATGTGCGTACCATCACGATGGGTATCAGCCTTCTGGATTGTATTGACGCAGATCTCCAGCAGGTGAATCGTAAAGTATATGAAAAGATTACAAGACTGGCAAGAAATCTTGTGGAAACAGGCGAAGAAATCTCCAGAGAATTCGGTATTCCTGTTGTAAACAAACGAATTTCCGTTACACCGATCGCGCTGATCGGCGGCGCTGCATGCAAAGCACCGGAAGATTTCGTGACACTTGCGGAAACACTGGATCAAGCAGCAAAAGAAGTAGGCGTAAACTTCATCGGCGGATATTCTGCCATGGTATCAAAGGGCATGACAAAAGCAGACGAAATGCTGATCCGTTCCATTCCGGAAGCACTGGCATGTACCGAAAGAGTCTGCAGTTCTGTCAACCTGGGTTCCACAAAAACAGGAATCAATATGGATGCAGTAAAACTCATGGGTGAAATCGTTCTGGCAACTGCCAATGCCACAAAAGATCAGGATTCTCTGGGTTGTGCAAAACTGGTTGTATTCTGTAATGCACCGGATGATAACCCGTTCATGGCTGGTGCATTCCACGGTGTAACCGAAGCCGATGCGATTATCAATGTAGGGGTATCCGGACCGGGCGTTGTAAAAACAGCACTGGAAAAAGTACGCGGCAAAGACTTTGAAGTCCTTTGTGAGACGATCAAGAAAACCGCATTTAAAGTAACCCGTGTAGGACAGCTGGTAGCAAAAGAAGCATCCAAGAGACTGGGGATTCCATTTGGTATTGTGGATCTTTCCCTTGCACCGACACCGGCGATCGGAGACAGCGTGGCAGATATTCTTCATGAAATCGGTGTGGAATATGCAGGTGCACCGGGAACTACCGCAGCACTGGCACTCTTAAATGACCAGGTGAAAAAAGGCGGCGTTATGGCCTCTTCTTATGTCGGCGGACTCAGCGGTGCATTCATTCCGGTCAGTGAAGACCAGGGTATGATCGATGCCGTAAAAGCCAATGCCCTGACACTCGAGAAACTGGAAGCAATGACCTGCGTCTGCTCCGTAGGACTGGACATGATCGCAATTCCCGGTGATACAAAAGCAACCACCATCTCCGGAATCATTGCAGATGAATGTGCGATCGGTATGGTGAATCAGAAAACAACAGCCGTACGTCTGATTCCGGTAATCGGAAAAGGCGTAGGAGAAACCGTAGAATTCGGCGGCCTTCTGGGCTATGCACCAATCATGCCGGTGAATCCGTATTCCTGCGATGCATTTGTAAACAGAGGCGGAAGAATTCCGGCTCCGATCCACAGCTTCAAAAACTAATCCATACAGAGAGGATGCCGGTACAGCGGCACCCTCTCTTTCTTTATGAAAATCAGAGAAAGAGAGGATGTAAAAATTTGGGGTTGACAAAAGACGTTAGTTTATGCTAACTTATAGACGAATCAAAGAAAAAGAAACTGTGAAAGAGATCAGGAAGTTTGGAAAGGTGATGGATATGAATCTGGGAACAATGGTTGTATTGGCGATTCTTGTTTGTGTAGTGGCACTTGTGCTGAATAAAATGTATAAGGATAAAAAAGCAGGAAAGACCTGCAGCAGCTGCGGAGGCGGCTGCAGTTGTGGATGCGATGGATGCCATACAGAGGAATAAGTTTTCATTGAATTAAGAAAGAATCACAGGAGAGCGTTTCAGGTCATGGAGAAACGCTCTTTTTTGTTTGGCGGCTGCGATGGTTTCATATAAGTTGGCGGCAAAGAGATCCTTTTCGAAGAGCGGCTGCAGATCCGGTGTGAGGTAGGTTTTGTAGTCTGCCGCTTTTGGGATGATGGGAATGCGGCTGTTTTCTTTCAGCAGGCCAAGGATGCGGGAGTGGTCTTTTCGGAAGCCCAGGATCCGGGCATAGGGCATGGCCACGGAGTTTCGTGTATCTTCTCCTGTCAGGTTCAGAAGGATATGAAAGAGTGCACGGGTAATTCTTGTATAAGTCACATCTTTTGTTTTCACCAGGGCTACAAACTCTGAAAAAGAAGAAAATTTGTCTGCGCAGTTTTTCAGGCGTCTGCCAAGGTCCGGGGAGATATCTGCATACCGGGTAAGGTCCGAAGCGGACTGGCGCAGAAGTTCATAGCGCAGAAGCATGGAAAAGTCTTCTTCCCATACAGGCAGAGTATGCGCAAGGGTGTCTTTCAGGACTTCTATCACCGGATCCGGAAGGGATTCTTTCAGGGCAGGCAGAGCAGACAGGGGGGCTTCTTCTTGCTTCAGGAATCTGCGGATGCCGGAAGCACTGGCAAATCCCGAATCCAGGAGCGTATCGTGATATCCCTGGCCTTTGCGTTTTATAGTCACCGGTTTTATGCTACTTTCCCTTTGAAGCAGAGCTTTGAGGTATTCAATTCCCAGGATATTGTTTGGAAGATCCAGAATATCCGGGTTCGAGGCACAGGCACGAAAGGCTTCTTTTCTGGCGGCAGGAAAAGAAAGACCCAAAGAAAGTCCTCTGCGCAGTGCCTCCTGAAATACGGGACTTTCCTTAGCCAGAATCCGTGCAGGCTCCATCAGGGATTGCAGATCGCCGGATTCACTTCCAAAACAAAGAAAGTCAACACAGCCCAGACCATCCAGCAGGGAAACTGCGCCGGAAGCAAAAAATTCCGCACTGGCACAGGAACAGGCAACGGGAAGTTCCAGAACCAGATCGGCTCCGCAGGCCAGTGCCATGCGCGCCCGGGTATATTTGTCGAAGACAGCAGGGGCGCCCCGCTGCACATAATCGCCGCTCATAACGACCACAAGAAAGTCACAGCCCGTGAGCAGACGCGCCTGTTCGATCTGATAGGCGTGTCCGTTGTGAAATGGATTGTATTCTGCAATGATACCGGTAATCCCTGCCATAAAAAACTCCTTTTTTCTTCTGCTATTCTGAATAGAGCCAGTATAAGCAAAAAAAAGAAAGAAGTCAACGCTATATGTTTGGAAAAGAATACAATTTTCTTCCTGAAATTTCCGAACCGGACTTGTGCCTTTTTTTGAAAAGAGTTATAATAACAACAAGCACGGCCATTCACAGGCCGTAAAGATATTGATAACGGAGGAAAAATTATGAACGTATTAGTAGTAAACTGCGGAAGTTCATCTCTGAAATTCCAGCTCATTAACTCGGAAACAGAGGAAGTTGCAGCAAAAGGTCTGTGCGAGCGTATCGGTATTGACGGAAGACTTGTATATCAGCCGACAGGCGGAGAAAAAGAAATTACAGAGGCGGCTATGCCTACACATACAGAAGCAATCAAGATGGTTCTTGACGCTCTGGTAAATCCTTCTACAGGTGTACTGAAGAACCTGGATGAAGTAGAAGCAATCGGACACCGTGTACTCCACGGCGGCGCAAAAATCTCCGATTCCTGCATCATCAATGACGAAGTACTCAGTGTAATCGAAGAATGCTGCGACCTTGGACCTCTGCACAACCCTGCAAACCTGATGGGGATCCGTGCATGTATGGAACTGATGCCGGGCAAACCAAACGTAGCTGTATTTGATACTGCTTTCCATCAGACCATGCCGGAAAAAGCATATATGTATGCAATTCCTTATGAATACTATGAAAAATACAAAGTTCGTAAATACGGCTTCCACGGAACATCACACAGATTCGTTTCCAAAGAAACCATCAAATTCCTGGGATTGGATCCGGACAACTCCAAAGTCATCGTTGCACACCTTGGAAACGGTTCTTCCATCAGTGCAGTTGTAAACGGAAAATGTGTAGATACTTCTATGGGTCTGACTCCACTGGAAGGTCTGATCATGGGTACACGTTCCGGTGACCTGGATCCTGCAGTTCTGGACTTCGTATGCAAAAAAGAAGGCATAGATGTTACAGAGATGGTAAACATCCTGAACAAAAAATCCGGTTTATTAGGACTTTCCAAAGGACTGTCCAGCGACTTCCGTGACCTGAACGAAGCAAGCGAACAGGGCAACGCAGATGCAAAACGTGCAGTTGACTGCCTGTGCTACAGAATCATCAAATACATCGGTTCTTATGTAGCAGCTATGAATGGAGTAGACGCAATCGCTTTCACAGGCGGTATCGGTGAAAATGCGATCCCGGTTCGTGAAACCGTTGTCAAGAGCCTGGCTTATCTGGGAATCACACTGGATGAAGAAGCAAATCAGACAAGAGGCGAGAATAAAATCATCTCTACACCGGATTCTAAAGTAACAGTTGCCATCGTTCCGACAAACGAAGAGCTGGCAATTTGCCAGGAAACAGCAGAACTGGTAAAGAATCAGAAATAATGGTTGACAAATAGAACTTACCTATGTATAATTTACTAGGTGTGATTAGGAGACTATTATGCTAATTGATTTATCAGATATTTTATCCCTGGATGGAAAGACAGAGGTGTTAGAAACACCGGTTTCCATGGATTTCTTTGAAACCAGACTGGGAAAATTTCCCGTCGTGAAAAAAGAACCCATAAACCTGACCATTACGAATACAGGTAAGAAAGTTCTTAAGATTCAGGCAGAAGGAAAAATTTCCATTGCCCTTCCCTGTGACCGCTGTCTCAAAGACGTGATTACAGAATTTTCCATTCAAACGGAAAGAGAAGTGGATATGAAGGCTTCTGAGGAAGACAGGATAAAAGACTTAGATGAAATTAATTATATCACAGGTTGCAGCCTGAACATGGAGCAGCTTTTGCATAATGAGATTTTAATCCATTGGCCTATGAGGGTCCTGTGTAAAGAGGACTGTAAGGGAATCTGCAGCCATTGCGGAAAAGATTTAAATGAGGGCCCCTGTTCCTGCGAACAGGAAAGCCTCGATCCGAGAATGGCGGCAATCCGTGATATATTTAGCAAATTTAAGGAGGTGTAACGAATGTCCATCTGTCCAAAAAATAAAACTTCTAAAGCAAGAAGAGATAAAAGAAGAGCAAACTGGAAAATGAGTGCTCCGAACTTAGTAAAATGCAGCAAATGTGGTGCTTTAATGATGCCTCACAGAGTATGCAAAGCTTGCGGAAGTTACAACAAAAAAGAAATCATTTCTATGGATGCAGAATAATTTTGTATGCCAGAAAGCTGTCGCATTTATGCGGCAGCTTTTTTTGCCCCCACACGCCTGTTTCCCATCCGGCAGGGCGCATCCCCTCCCCTTGCAGGCCGCCGCTTTCGGTTTTTCCGGCCGATTCGGGATTTCAGTGCTTTCAGGATTTCCTGACGATCATCCTTTATGGCAGGAAAATTTTTCAAAACTCGCACTGCAATCTCATGTCCGCCCCGAAACACTTCCTGCAAAAGCATTGAGCAAAGACTGTTACAGGTACCCAAAACGGTGCAGCAGGGATGAACTGCGGTCCGTGCACCGTTCAAGCGCAGCGCGTTTGCTAAGGGCCGCAGAAATCAAACATCCCTGCTCCCGTTTTGCCGGTACCTGTATGTAATAAGTTTGTAATAAAATGAAAGAAATCCTTGCGATTTTTGCAAAAACAAGTTAATATATTGGGTAGAAGTTATTGATGAAGGAGGATTTGATACGATGAATAGATGGTTAAAGAAGGGAATGCTGCTTCTTGCAGTCGGATGCCTTACTTTTACTATGACCGGCTGTAGTGTGGAAAGCGTCATGGATCAGCTCCTGGCGAAGACAGATCCAAAGCCGGATAAAAAGACAGAAGCAACCGAAGATACAACCGATACCACACAGGAAGCGGAGCCAGAAGTCGATGTGGCAAAGCCGGAATTTACGCAGAATCTCAGTGGTACGGCTGCGTATGCCATAGGAGACGAGGCAGAGGCCCTCACAGTAGAAGCGGAGACTTCGGATGAGGGCAGCATTACTTATCAGTGGTATAAGAGTCAGACGAATACCAACGGAGGCGGAACACCGATTGAAGGTGCGACAGAGGCTTCTTTCACACCGCCGACGGATACCGAGGGAACGATGTATTATTATGTGGTTGCAACCAGCACCATTGGTTCTTCCAGTAAGGGGGCTACCAGTGAGACCGCTGAGATTCTGGTATCGGAGGATGGAACGCTTATCGCAGAGAGTGAAGCCGATGCGGGAGCAAGTAAGGTCCTTGGTTCCTGGCAGGAGGACGACAAGGGCTGGTGGTATGACAATGGAGACGGTACTTACCCGAGAAATGCCTGGAAAGAAATCGATGGGGAATGGTATGTCTTTGATGAAAATGGTTACATGCGAACCGGTTGGTTCAAAGACGGAAAAGACTGGTACTACCTGAAAAAGAACGGTGCCATGGCAAAAGACACGGATGTAGATGGTTATCATCTGGGAAGCAACGGAAAATGGACGGAAGAATAAGCGTCAGAGAGGGCGGTTGTAAAAGAGGATCTTTTGCAGCCGCCCTCTTGCGGTTTTAAAAGATGTCTGGTAAAATTGGTTTCAGAGTACAGGAGGAAGTAAGTAAGATGGAAAACAGAATTACAGTAGCAGTGGATGCTATGGGCGGAGACAACGCACCGTTTGAGATTATCAAAGGAGCGGTAGAAGCGGTAAAAGAAAGAGAGAATGTAAGCGTATTACTGACCGGTCAGGAAGCAATCATAAAAAAAGAACTGGAAGCGTATGACTATCCAAAAGAACGGGTTGCGATTCTTCCTGCATCCCAGGTGATTGAGACCGGAGAACCGCCGGTGGCTGCCATCAAAGGCAAGAAAGATTCTTCGATTGTTGTTGGAATGAAAGCAGTGAGAAAAGGAGAGGCAGATGCATTTGTATCAGCCGGAAGTTCCGGTGCGATTCTGGTAGGAGGGACTACGATCGTGGGAAGAATCCGCGGGATTGAACGGGCGCCGCTGGCTCCGGTCATTCCTACAAGAGACGGATTTTCTCTTCTGATTGATTGTGGGGCCAATGTAGATGCCAGAGCTTCCCATCTGGTACAGTTTGCAAAAATGGGCTCCATTTACATGGAACATGTGATGGGTGTAAAGAATCCCCGTGTGGGAATCGTGAATATCGGTGTAGAAGAAGAGAAGGGCAATGCACTGGTAAAGGAAACCTATCCTCTGTTAAAAGAATGCAAAGATATCAACTTTGTAGGCAGCATTGAAGCAAGAGAGATTCCGTCCGGTGCGGCAGATGTCATCGTTGCAGAGGCATTTGTGGGCAATGTCATCCTGAAACTGTATGAAGGTCTTGGAAGTACCCTGATCTCAAAAGTAAAAGAAGGTATGATGTCTACGACACGCAGCAAAGTAGGCGCACTTCTGGTAAAACCGGCATTAAAAGAAACCCTGAAAAGTTTTGATGCAAGCCGGTACGGAGGCGCACCGCTTCTCGGACTCAAAGGCCTTGTCGTAAAATGCCATGGCAATTCCAAAGCCCTGGAAGTGAAAAACTCGATTCTTCAGTGTATTTCCTTTAAAGAACAGGAAATCAGCAAGAAGATCAGTGAGAATATTGTGGTACCTGCAAAAGAAAAAGAAGAACTTTAAGGAGGAAGATCATGGAACTGGAAAAATTACAGAAGATTATAGCAGAGGTTCTCAATGTGGATGCTCAGGAAGTAACCATGGACACTACATTTGTGGAGGACCTGGGAGCAGATTCTCTGGATATTTTTCAAATTATTATGGGAATAGAAGAAGAATTTGATATTGAGATGCCTTCAGAAGAGGTAGAACAGATTGTGTCCGTAGGAGATGCGGTAGAAGAAATCAAAAAGCTGATTGGCTGACAAAAAAGGGATGTCTCCGATTCTGCGGATTTGGAGACATCTTCTTTGTTTTGGTACAGAAAGGACGATTTATGAATAAGGATAGAAAGAAACTGCTGGAGCTGGAGAAGAAAATCGGTTATCCGTTTCAGGACTTTGATCTCCTGATCCGGGCTATGACGCACAGTTCCTATGCAAACGAACACAAAAAAGAACAAAGAGAACACAATGAACGTCTGGAATTTCTGGGGGATGCCGTCCTGGAGCTGATTTCCAGCGATTATTTATTCCGGAATTATCCGGATATACCGGAAGGAACGCTGACCAAGAAACGGGCCAGCATGGTCTGTGAGCCGACACTGGCGCTTTGTGCAAGAGAAATTTCTCTGGGAGAGTATCTGCTTCTGGGAAAGGGTGAGGATGCCACAGGCGGAAGAAAACGAGACTCCATTGTTTCCGATGCAATGGAAGCACTGATCGGAGCCATTTATCTGGATGGTGGGTTTGCTAATGCAAAAGAGTTTATTGACCGGTTTATTCTGGACGATATTGAAAACAAACAACTCTTTTATGATAGCAAGACTACGCTTCAGGAAATTGTACAGGGAAGTTACGACGAAGATGTCCGGTATGAAATTGTAAAAGAGGAAGGACCGGACCACAACAAAAACTTCTATGTACATGCGCTTCTGGGAGAACGGATCCTGGGAGAAGGATGCGGCCATACCAAGAAAGCTGCAGAACAGCAGGCTGCCTACTGCGCAATCAAAAAATTGAGAAAACAAGGGTGATCTATGTATTTAAAAACCATTGAGGTACAGGGATTCAAATCCTTTGCCAATAAGATAACATTTGAATTTCACAACGGCATCACAGGAATTGTGGGACCAAACGGCAGCGGAAAGAGTAATGTAGCAGATGCCGTCCGGTGGGTGCTGGGCGAGCAAAGTGCCAAACAGCTCCGCGGCGGCAACATGCAGGATGTGATTTTCTCCGGGACAGAGACCAGAAAACCCCTGGGATTTGCCTATGTGGCCATTACTCTGGATAACAGCGACCATAAGCTTCCCGTAGAATATGAAGAAGTAACGATCGCCAGACGTCTGTATCGTTCCGGAGAAAGTGAATATCTGATGAACGGTGTATCCTGCCGTCTGAAAGATGTCAATGAACTGTTTTACGATACCGGTATCGGAAAAGAAGGCTATTCCATTATCGGCCAGGGACAGATCGATAAAATATTAAGCGGCAAGCCGGAAGAACGAAGAGAGCTGTTTGATGAGGCAGCAGGCATCGTAAAATTCAAACGAAGAAAAGCGGCTTCCCTGAAAAAACTGGAAGAAGAGCAGCAGAATCTGACCCGTGTCAACGATATTTTATCGGAACTGACCAGACAGCTGGCCCCGCTTGAAAAGCAGTCCGAAACAGCGAAAATCTATCTGAAAAAGAAAGAAGACTTAAAAGAACTGGATATCCGGATGTTTCTGACGGAGATGGAGCGGATCAAGGCCCAGCTAAAAGAAATCGAAGAGAAGAATCAGATCGCACAGCAGCAGCTGGAAGAAACCGGAAAGAACTTTGAGACAACCAAAGCGGAATACGAAGCACTGGAAGAACAGCTGGAGCAGTTGGATGCAAGAATCGAATCCTTCCGCCAGGAATCGACCAGAAAAGCGCTTTTGAAACAGCAGCTGGAAGGGCAGATCAATGTGATGCGCGAGCAGATCCATGCGGCCAGACAAAGCGATGCGCAGTATCAGGAACGAACGGCAGCACTGGAAGAAGAGCGCAGGCGGCGGCAGGAAGAAGCCGAAAAATACAGGCAGGAAAAACAGGAACTGGATCAACAGCTGGCACAGTTAGAAGCCCAACAGGAACAGGCCCAGAAAGCATTCCGGGATCTGACGCTGGAAATCCACAAGCTGGAAGAAGTGATAGAAGAAGACAAGAATGAGATCATAGAGATCCTGAATCTGCGGGCTTCCACAAAAGGAAAGATGCAGCGTTATGATGCTATGATGGAGCAGATTTCCCTTCGAAAAACAGAGCTGAACCAGAAACATCTCCGGCTCAAAAGCGAGATCCAGCAGCAAAAAGAAGCAAAAGAACAGTATGAAAAAGAGCAGCAGGAAATTGATGCAGCCATTGACCAGCTCACCAGAAAAAGCAATCACAGCGAAGATAAGATCAAACAGTATCAGACCTTGATCGGGCAGGCATCCAAAGAACTGCAGACCAGCCAGGCAGATTATCACAGAGAAGCCTCCCGTCTGGAATCCCTGCGGAATCTGACGGAACGTTATGACGGATACGGAAACAGCATCCGCCGTGTGATGGAACAGCGAAAACGCGTTCCCGGCATTCGCGGTGTAGTAGCCGATCGGATCAAAGTAGAGAAGAATTATGAAACGGCCATAGAGACGGCACTGGGCGGCAGCATCCAGAACATTGTCACAGACAACGAAACAACGGCAAAGGAAATGATTGCTTTTCTAAAGCAGAACAAATACGGAAGAGCCACCTTCCTGCCGCTTACCAGCATGAAAAACAAGAAACCATTCGGTACGCCGGCAGCCCTGAAAGAACCCGGGGTGATCGGTGTGGCCAGTGAACTGGTAACGGTAGAAAAAGAATACGAAGGCATGGCTTCCTACCTGCTTGGCCGTACACTGGTGGTGGATCACATTGATCACGCCATTGCCATTGCCCGGAAATACCAGTATAGTCTCCGGATGGTGACCATCGAAGGAGAATCCCTGAATCCGGGTGGTTCCATGACCGGAGGTGCTTTTAAGAATAACAGCAATCTGCTGGGACGAAGGCGTGAGATCGAAGAACTGCAAAATCGGGTGGAAACCTTGAAAAACCGGATGGAAACCAGCCAGAAAGATCTGGAAACTTATCGGGAGAAGCGCAACCACTATCGAGATGAAGTAACCCGTATGGGAGAGCTTCTGCAGGAACAGTATCTGAAAGACAACACAGTCCGTATGAACCTGAAAGCCATGACTGCCAAGAAAGAGGAAATGGCAGCAGAATACGAAAGCCTGAAACGGGAACGGCAGGAACTGGAACAGCAGCTGGAAGAAATCGAAGAAAACAGCAATTCCATCCGTCTGGAGCTGGAAACCAGTGCAGAGCGGGAGAAAGAACTGGAACAGACCATTACCGAAAATCAGGAAGCACTGGAAGAGAAAAAAGCAGTTGAAGAAGCATGTTCCAAAACTCTGGAAACGGTGAATCTGGAAATCGTCAACCGGACCTCCAAACGGGGATTCTTAAAAGAAAATCTGAGCCGTATCCGGGAAGAAGCCAAAAATCTGGAAGCACAGTTAGCCGGTTTAAAAGAAAATCTGTCTGCCGGAAAGGAAGAAATCCAGAAAAAAGAAGAAGACATCTGCGAAATGCAGCAGACGATCCGCAAGGCAGAGAAAGAAGCGGCAGAAGATGAGACACAGATGCAGGAATATCTCAAACAGAAAGAAGAGATGAATCAGAGCCATAAATCCTTCTTTGAGCGAAGAGATGAACTGTCCGGCCGTATGAACCTTCTGGATAAAGAAATCTATCGTCTGGAAAATCAGAAAGAAAAACTGGAAGAAAGCCAGGAAAACCAGATCAACTATATGTGGGAAGAATATGAGATCACCTATGGCCAGGCTTGCACCCGTGCGCCCGAAGAACGGATGGAACGCCAGGAAATCCGCAAGGCACAGGCGGCTGTACGGGAGGAAATCCGAAAACTGGGAAATGTCAATGTGAATGCCATAGAAGAATTCAAAGAATTGTCAAAGCGTCACACCTTCCTGAAGGAGCAGCACGAAGATCTGGTACAGGCAGAGCAGACCTTGCTTGCGATTATTGAGGAGCTGGATACCGGCATGCGCAGACAGTTTGAAGAGAAGTTTGCCCAGATCCGCCTGGAATTTGACAAGGCATTCAAAGAACTGTTTGGCGGAGGAAAAGGAACGCTGGAACTGGATGAGGACGAAGATATCCTGGAAGCAGGCATCCGGATCATTTCCCAGCCGCCGGGCAAGAAACTGCAGAATATGATGCAGCTTTCCGGAGGGGAGAAAGCTTTGACAGCCATTGCGCTTCTCTTTGCCATTCAGAATCTGAAACCATCCCCGTTCTGTCTTCTGGATGAGATCGAGGCTGCTCTGGATGATTCCAACGTTACAAGATATGCACAGTATCTTCATAAGTTGACAAAGAATACACAATTTATTATTATTACACATAGACGTGGTACGATGACGGCCGCAGACCGACTTTATGGTATTACCATGCAGGAGAAAGGTGTGTCTACCCTGGTCTCCGTAAATCTCATAGAGAACGATTTAGATAAATAGTAGGAGGGCGTTATGGGAGAAGAAAAGAAAGGTTTTTTTCAACGTCTGGTATCCGGTCTTTCGAAGACAAGAGCCAATATTGTAAACAGCATTGACTCTATATTCAGCGGATATTCCAGTATTGATGATGATTTTTATGAAGAAATAGAAGAAATTCTGGTTATGGGAGACCTGGGGATCAATGCCACCACAAAGATCATTGAAGATTTGAAAATGCAGGTGACAGAAAAGAAAATCAAAGATCCGCAGGAATGTAAAAAACTTCTGATGGACAGTATCAAAGCACAGATGGCAGTAGGAGAGACCGCATACGAATTTGAAAACCGGAAATCCGTGATTCTGGTCATCGGTGTCAACGGAGTGGGAAAAACCACATCCGTAGGAAAACTGGCAGGAAAGTTAAAAGACCAGGGCAAGAAAGTCATTCTGGCAGCAGCCGATACCTTCCGTGCGGCAGCAGGCGAACAGCTGACTCAGTGGGCCAACCGTGCAGGGGTAGAGCTGATCGGGGGACAGGCAGGCGCAGATCCGGCTTCCGTCGTTTATGATGCCATTGCAGCAGCAAAAGCCAGAGATGCAGACGTACTGCTCTGTGATACAGCCGGACGTCTGCACAATAAGAAAAATCTGATGGAAGAGCTGCGCAAGATTTACCGGATCATCGAAAGAGAATATCCGGAAGCTTATCTGGAAACCCTTGTGGTACTGGATGGAACCACCGGACAGAACGCCTTGCTGCAGGCAAGACAGTTTAACGAAGTGGCAGATGTGACCGGCATCATCCTGACCAAACTGGACGGAACTGCCAAAGGGGGCATTGCCGTTGCTATCGAATCCGAGCTTGACATCCCCGTAAAATACATTGGTGTAGGAGAGAGCATTGACGACTTGCAGAAATTTGATTCCGACCAATTCGTAAACGCCCTTTTCAATATGACAGAATAGATAAAGGAGAAGAATCATGCTGACATTAGAGAAATTTGAAGAAGCGTCGGAAATTGTAAAGAAAGTGACGCAGGACACAAAACTGGTATACAGTGATTACTTCAGCGCACAGACAGGAAACAAAGTGTATCTGAAACCGGAAAATATGCAGATGACCGGTGCTTACAAATTACGAGGAGCCTATTACAAGATCAGCACCCTTTCCGAGGAAGAACGGGCAAAAGGTCTGATCACGGCATCTGCAGGAAACCATGCACAGGGCGTGGCATATGCAGCCAAAGCCTTCGGTGTGAAAGCCGTCATCGTAATGCCGACGACCACCCCTCTGATCAAAGTCGAACGCACCAAAGGTTATGGAGCAGAAGTCGTACTCTACGGAAATGTATACGATGAAGCCTGTGAACATGCGTATCAACTGGCAGAAGAAAACGGCTATACCTTCATCCATCCATTCGATGACCCGGCCGTTGCGACCGGACAGGGAACCATTGCCATGGAAATCATCAAAGAACTGCCTCTGGTAGACTACATTCTCGTACCAATCGGCGGCGGCGGACTGGCAACCGGTGTTTCCACTCTGGTAAAACTGCTCAATCCGAACATCAAAGTCATCGGTGTAGAACCTTCCGGAGCAAACTGCATGCAGGAATCCGTAAGAAGAGGCGAAGTGACCACCCTGGAAACCGTCAACACCATTGCAGACGGTACTGCAGTTAAGACACCGGGAGAAAAAATCTTCCCATACATCCGGAAAAACGTAGACGAGATCATTACCGTAGATGACGATGAACTGATCGTCGCATTCCTGGATATGGTAGAAAACCACAAAATGATCGTGGAAAACTCCGGACTTCTTACCGTTGCAGCATTAAAACACCTGCAGTTTAAAGGAAAGAAAGTGGTATCCATCTTAAGCGGCGGAAATATGGACGTGATCACCATGGCTTCTGTTGTACAGTTAGGCCTCATCGCCCGTGACCGAATCTTCACAGTCTCCGTACTCCTTCCGGACAAACCGGGAGAACTGGTACGCGTGGCAACCGTGATTGCAAACGAGAGAGGAAACGTGATCAAACTGGATCACAACCAGTTCGTAAGCACGAACCGTTCCGCAGCAGTGGAACTGAAGATTACCATCGAAGCCTTCGGAACCGAACACAAAAACCAGATCATCCATGCACTGGAAGAAGAAGGCTATCGCCCGAGACAGATCACAGCAAATCTTTAAAAAGAAAACAGGCATCAACCGTTTGATTGACGCCTGTTTTTTCTTTTATTTTACCTGAATCAATTCGTATTCTTTCTGACCGATACCAATCTTTACTCCATGTTCAATGGAAGATTCCCAGTTGGTTTCCGGAGAAACGGTGTGGAAGTGATCGTGATGCGGTTCGGTTTCCATCTTGTCTCCGAGAAGACTGTTTTTGATCACCGGCTGTTTGTTTACTGCTTCTGCACAGGCCAGGTCAAGTGCAACCGGGTCAAAGGAAGCAAACATACCTACATTTGGTACGATGGCAGCATCATTTTCTGCATGGCAGTCGCAGTATGGAGAAACATCAATGACCAGACTGATATGGAAGTTTGGACGTCCGTCGATGACTGCTTTTGTGTATTCTGCGATTTTGCAGTTCAGGGTGTCGTTGGATTCGTCCGATGCCGGAAGTACCGCATCTTTCGGACAGACACCGATGCATCTGCCGCAGCCGACACATTTGTTATGGTCAATAAAAGCCTTTTTATCTTCAAACTGCGGTGCGCCATGTGCACAGATTTTTGCACACTGTTTACATCCGATACACAGATCCTGATCGACATGCGGTTTTCCTGCGCTGTGCATTTCCATCTTTCCTGCACGGGAACCGCATCCCATACCGATATTCTTCAGTGTACCGCCGAAACCGGTCGCTTCATGACCTTTAAAATGACTCAGAGAAATGAAAATATCTGCGTCCATAATGGCACGACCGATCTTGGCTTCTTTTACGTATTCGCCGCCTGCCACAGGAACCAGTTCTTCATCGGTTCCTTTCAGACCATCCGCGATCAGAATCTGACAGCCGGTTGTAATTGAGTTAAATCCGTTCAGACTGGCACTGTCCAGATGATCCAGCGCATTCTTTCTTCCGCCCACATATAATGTATTACAGTCGGTAAGAAACGGTTTTCCGCCCAATTCCTTTACCACATCAGCTACAGCCTTTGCATAATTCGGACGAAGAAACGCCAGATTACCCGGTTCACCGAAATGCATCTTGATGGCTACATACTTGCCTCCAAAATCAATCGCACCAATTCCTGCTGTTTTGATCAGACGCTGCAGCTTTGTAAGAAGATTGTCCCCGTTCTTGACACGCAGATCTGTATAATATACTTTTGAAGCACTCATGTTTTTATCCTCCTGTTGTTCTATGGACATATTCTATCACCTGGAAAAGAAAATCACAATACATTACTGTTCAGAAAAAATGAATCAGCAGATCCGGATAAAGACCGGATGGAACGGCATCCGAAAATGTATATTCGTTTGTATCTTCTGTTTCAAAATTATAAACGGTAATGCGGTTTTTGTCTGGATCCACGATCCAATATTCCCGAATGCCTGCTGTCCGATATTTGAAAAGTTTGGTAAAGTAATCCATGCGTCTGCTTCCGGGAGAGACAATTTCGATTATCCAGTCCGGTGCACCGATGCAGCCTTTGTCATTGAGTTTACTGGAATCGCAGATAACGCTGATATCAGGTTCTACATAGTTTTTTTGATCTTCTGAGAGAAAGACTGCAAAAGGTGCGAGATAAGTCTTGCAGCTTCCACCTTGGGAATCAATGTAATCTGCAATTTTCCGATAGAACAGGCCGAGAATTTCCTGGTGTTTTCTGGAAGGAGGAGCCATGTAATAGATATGACCGTCTATCAGTTCCGCCCGGATTCCTTCCGGCAAGGCATAAATATCTTCTGTAGTATAGACTTTTTCCAGTGGTAATGGCATAGGGATCATCCTTTCTGTTTTGACACTGTAATGATTACAATTCTATTTTACAGGAAAAGAATCCAGATGTAAACAGCAGGAGAGAAAGCGGTAGTGATTCGGACGGATTTGTGCTATAATAGCTCGTGAATGAAAAAGACAGAGAGGAAAGAGGCATGAGCAGAGAATTGTATCTGGAATGTTATTCCGGAATCAGCGGGGATATGACGGTAGCTGCACTTCTTGACCTTGGAGTGGAGCCATCTGATTTAATAGAGGAACTGAAGAAGCTGCATCTGGATGGGTATGAGATCAAGATTACAGAGACGAAGAAAAATCAGATCCGGGCAATGGATTTTGATGTGATTCTTACGGAAGAGGAGCCTCATCATGTACATAACCACGCACACGACCATACCCATGCGCACAACAGCTACCGGGAGATTCGGGCATTTATTCAGGCTTCGGATCTGACTGCAAGGGTAAAAGACCGAATCCTGAAGATTTTCCATGTGATTGCGGAGGCGGAGGCAGCAGTTCATGGCACTTCTGTGGAGGAGGTGCATTTTCATGAGGTGGGAGCGGTCGATTCGATTGTGGATGTTGCAGCTGTTGCCATTTGTATGGAGAGGCTGGGATTTGACCGGATTCTGATCTCGGAATTATGGGAAGGAAAAGGAACGACCTGGTGTCAGCACGGAAGGATTCCGGTGCCTGCCCCGGCAGTGCTTGAAATGCTGGCAAACAGCAGTTTACGAGCACATTTTACCGGTGTGGAAGGGGAGATGATCACACCGACCGGAGCAGGGATTGCAGTGGCACTGGCAGACAAAAGAGCGCTCCCGGATTCTTTTATAATAGAAAGAATCGGAGTGGGTGCAGGGAAAAAAGAGTTTCCGCATGCCAATATTCTGCGGGCCATGATTCTTTGTACAGAAGAATATCCTGCGGCAGAAAGAGAGCAGAGACAAGAAGAGGAGCCGAAAACAGGGGAACTGCAGAATCCGGTACGGGTACTGGAGACCAACGTCGATGACTGTTCGGGAGAGGTGCTGGGCTATACGATGGAACGATTGTTGGAGGCCGGTGCACTGGATGCCTGCTGTATGCCATTATATATGAAGAAAAACCGACCGGCCTACCTGCTTCAGGTTCTGTGCAGACCGGAGCAGGAAGCAGTGATGGAATCGATTATCTTTCAGGAGACCACCAGCATCGGCCTTCGGAAATATACAGAAGAGCGAACCGTTCTTCCACGGGAAATGATTCGGGTCAAACTTCCGGGAGGACAGGAGGTACGGATTAAAAAATGCACCCATCACGGGGAAATATTTTACTATCCGGAATACGAAGACGTAAGGCAGATTTGTCTGGACAATGGGAAGGCATTCCGGTCTGTCTATGAGCAGGCCGTGCAGGCAGCAGTCTTCTTCTGAAACTGGCAGTGAAATATTTCTGAAACAGGAAGGGTTCCGAAGTGGAAGTATGGATGAAATTCACCTTGGAAAAAAGGATTCGGTGTGTTAAAATAAAAGTAAACTCAAAGACGAGGAAAGCCGCAGGTACGGCTTTCCTCGTTTTGCATTTCAGTCAAAAATAAAAAGCAGCTGTACAAAGCTGCAGAATGGAGGGTTTATGGCAGCATTTGACAGAATTTTATCCGGAATTCCGGGGCTCGATGAAGCACTGGATTCCATTCGGCTGGGAGACAATGTCGTGTGGCAGGTACCAAATCTGGAAAGCTATCGTTTCTTTGTGGTGCCTTATGTGGAACAGGCTATCCGGGACGGGCGCAATCTGATTTATGTGCGGTTTTCCGCAGATCCGCCGCTTCTGCAACCGATGGAAGGTTTGAAAATCCGGGAATTTCATCCGGAAGAAGGATTTGAGCCATTTACGGTGGCGATTCATGAGATGATCACAGAAGAAGGAAGGGATGCGTTTTATGTATTTGACTGTTTGTCTGATTTGCAGGCGGCCTGGTGGGCAGATCTGATGATGGGAAATTTTTTCTGCGTAACTTGTCCGTATCTCTTTGAACTGGATACGGTGGCTTATTTCCCGGTCATCCGGGGCAAACATTCCTTTGATACCATTGCCCGGATCCGGGAGACCACCCAGCTGCTTCTGGATATTTATGAGGATGAAACACAGGGCAGATATATGTACCCCCTGAAGGTATGGAACCGGTATTCCACAACCATGTTTCTGCCGAAGAAATACAACGAGGAAAAAGGCTGCTTTCAGTCGCTCTCTGACGGTGTGGAGATCAGTTATTTCTATGAAATGCTGAACCGGGAGAGTATGGAACATGAAAATCAGGCGCAGGACAGCTGGGACCGGTGGATCGAGCAGGTGCGCAGTCTCTACAAAGCAGGAATCTTTACAAAAGAGACGGAAAGGGATCTGTGCAGAAGTATGATCACCCGGGAAAAAGAAATGGCCGGGCTGGTGCGGCAGTATTTTGAACCGAAGGATTATTTCCGGATCCGGGGGCGGATGGTAGGAACCGGAACCATCGGCGGGAAAGCCTGCGGCATGCTGCTTTCCAGAAAATTGTTGGAAAAGGATTATCCGGAGATGATGGAACATATGGAACCGCATGATTCCTTTTATATCGGTTCCGATGTATTCTATACGTACATTGTAGAGAACAAAGGATGGAAACTGCGTCTGCGCCAGAAAACAGAAGAGGGCTGGCTGGCAGAGGCGGACAAACTGAAAGAGCTGCTCCTTCACGGCACGTTTCCGGCGAATATTCTGGAACAGATCCGCCGGATGCTGGAATATTTCGGACAAAGTCCGATTATTGTCCGTTCCAGCAGCCTTCTGGAAGACGGGTTCGGGAATGCCTTTGCAGGAAAATATGAATCTGTGTTCTGCGCCAATCAGGGTACGCCGGAAGAACGCCTGGAGGAATTTCTCCATGCTGTCCGGATCGTATATGCAAGTACCATGGATCCCTCTGCCCTGGAATACCGGACCCGGCAGGGACTGGCAGACAAAGACGAACAGATGGCCATTCTGGTACAGCGCGTGTCCGGTACCCGGTGGGGCAAGTATTTCCTGCCGACGGCAGCAGGCGTTGGCTATTCCTGCAGCATGTGGCGCTGGAACAAAGAACTGGATCCAACCGCAGGCATGCTGCGAATCGTAGCCGGTCTTGGTACAAGAGCCGTCGACCGGATCGCAGGGGACTATCCGCGCTTATCCAATCTGGACCACCCGACTGTGACAACCCTTGGCGATATGGCAGAGAAAAGCCGATACTCCCAGCACTATGTGGACGCACTCGATCTGGAAGCCAACAAACAGGTGACCGTTCCCCTCTCCAGAATCCAGGACTGCCTGCCGAAATGGTCACAGAAGCTTCTGCTGGAACACGACACCGATGCCGAATACCGGCTGCGGGAGATGGGGCGCTACACTTCTGTATGCTTTGCCTCCTGCCAGGGAATTCTGGAACAGCAGGCATTTACAGAAATGATGCGCCGGATCCTGGCAACCATACAGAATGCCTACCATTATCCGGTCGATATTGAATTTACCGTAAACTATGGAGAAAAAGGCGACTTCCTGATCAACTTGCTGCAATGCCGTCCGCTCCAGATCATCCGGCAGCAGCAAGACGTCTCCATACCGGAAATTCCGAAAGAAAACATTCTCTTCGAAATTCAGGACTCTGCGATGGGAAGCCTGACGGAGACAAACATTGATGTGGTAGTTCTGGTAGAAACAAAAGGCTATTATGAATACCCCTACGTAAAAAAAGCCATGGCAGCAAGAGCCATTGGCGCAATCAACCGGTATTACAAAGAAACAAACAAGCACCTGATGCTTCTGACCCCGGGACGCCTGGGGACTTCCTCTCCGGAACTGGGCGTTCCTGCTGTCTTTGCAGATATCTCCGGTTTCACCTGCCTGTGTGAAGTAGAAGACAACCAGGTCGGCTATGCACCGGAACTCTCTTACGGCAGCCACATGTTCCAGGATCTGGTAGAAGCAGAAATCTTCTATGCGGCCATCCATGAAGACAACCGTACCCGCACCTACCAGCCGGAACTTCTGAAAAACTGTCCGGACCGCTTCCTGGAACTCTGCCCCGAATACGACAGCCTCAATGGAATCATCCATGTCTATGATACAGAAAATCGGAACCTCATTCTGTATGCAGACAGGATGGAAGGCAGAACCCTGTGTGGGGAAATGAAAAAAACTGTTCCGAGCAACACAAAAAATACTCTTTGAGGAGTGTGAGTTGCCCGGAACAGCACAGATAAATTTCCCTGCCCTTTTCATTTTTTTAAATTGTTGTTGGATTTGTAATCGATTCCGTACAGGACTGCAGGCAACGCCTGCAGCCTGCACGGATCAAGAAAATTTTGATTAATTAAGAAATGATATCAGATGTTATATTTGGTGTACAGCTCTTCGAGTGCTTCCGGATCATGCAATGCCTTATCCAGATCCTCCTGACTTCCGGAATCTGTGAGGACAAGAAACAATTTCCGGAAACGCTCCTGATTGCGCACTGCTTCTTGCTGCATTTTTTCTCTTTCGTCTTTTAATCGTTCTTCCAGTTCGTCTTTTAACCGTTCGTCCAATCGGTCCTCCAGTTCACTTTCTAACCATTCCGTAAGCCACATGTAGCGTCCCTCCAGTTCTCTGCTGTCTTTTAACTCCTGGACCCGTGTGTGCAGTTTTTTCAAAGTGTCGTTGTTTGATTTCTGGATGGTGCGATCGGTGCTGCTTTCTACATATTTCAGAAAGTCAACCAGTAACTCCGGTACATCATCAGGATTTCGCCCTTTTGTATTGAGAAATACTACGTGTGTCTCATCGTCATAGAGATCACCGGTTTCTGCAAAACGTTTCTCGATGGTATACCGATACAGACGCTTTCCAAAAGGATCGAAAGAACAGATGAAAATAATATAAGTGGGTTTTAACTGGTTGAAATTGTCACCGGGCTTTAAAGAAGAAATATCGATTTCAGCCTGATGATAACGGGTTCGTTTTGGAAGGTTACGTTCATTTTTACTCTGCATTTCCAGATGATAACCGACCTGAACCTGATCCGATGCGTAGACATCAAGACGGACACTTCGAAAGTCCGAGCTGAATAGAATATTGCGTTCCGGCTTCACTGTGACATGATCGATGGGGCGCTCCAGAATAATCTCCAGTACCAGGCGGCAGATCTCCGGGTCCTCCAGTGCAGCTGCAAACAGAAACGCATTACTTAAGTTGAGTTTTTTGAAATTTTCACTTGCCATAGACGGTTCTCCTTTTGGCAAGGGAAATTTATCTGTTACTTCCATTATATAAGAGTTGATGGGAAAGTCAACAAAAAATTTCTTAGTACTTTCGGATTTCCTGTAAAATCATCAAAGTAGAAAATTTTTCTTGTTTGAGCACGGCATCCATGTCCGCCCCGAAACCATCGGCACATCTTTGGCGCCGGATTTGTTGGGATGAAAAATATTTTGAAGTGTCAAGAAAAAATACTTGACACCTGAAAAAACATGTAGTATGATACACAAGGTGATGACAAGTGGAAAGATTTGTAGAGCAGACTTTACTGTATGATTTCTACGGTGAGCTCCTGACCGAGCATCAGCGAAGAATCTACGAGGATGTGGTTCTGAATGATTATTCCCTCAGTGAAGTGGCCCAGGATCTGGGAATCAGCCGGCAGGGTGTTCACGACAATGTGAAGCGTTGTAATAAAACACTTCAGGACTATGAAGACAAGCTGCATCTGGTAGAGAAGTTTGTAAATATTAAGGAAAAAATCCACAGGATTCACGGCCTTGCAAAAAACTGTGAAAGCATGAGCAAGGAAGAACTGGTTTCCGAGGTGGAACATATTTCCCTGGAGATTTTAGAGGAGTTGTAGCAGATGGCATTTGAAAGCTTAACGGACAAACTACAGAACGTATTTAAAAACCTGAGAAAAAAAGGCCGTCTGACGGAAGCCGACGTAAAAGCCGCACTGAAAGAAGTAAAGATGGCGCTTCTGGAAGCGGACGTAAGCTTCAAGGTGGTAAAACAGTTTATGAAATCCGTTCAGGAACGGGCAGTGGGACAGGATGTAATGTCCGGACTGAATCCGGGACAGATGGTAATCAAGATTGTAAATGAAGAGCTGATCCATCTCATGGGCAGTGAGACGACAGAGCTGGTACTGAAGCCGGCAAGTGAGATCACCGTGATTATGATGGCAGGTCTTCAGGGTGCAGGTAAGACGACCACCACCGCAAAGCTGGCCGGAAAATTAAAATCAAAAGGACGCAAGCCGCTTCTTGTGGCCTGTGACGTATACCGTCCCGCAGCGATCACACAGCTGCAGGTGAACGGACAGAAGCAGGGTGTGGAAGTCTTCTCTATGGGAGATAAACAGAGCCCTGTAGACATTGCAAAAGCTGCATACGAACATGCGAAGAAAGAGAAATTCAATGTTCTGATCCTGGATACAGCCGGACGTCTTCACATTGACGAAGACATGATGAAAGAGCTGGCAGATATCAAGACAGCCATCCGGGTAGATCAGACGGTGCTGGTAGTCGATGCCATGACCGGTCAGGATGCAGTGAATGTGGCAGAAACCTTCGGTGAGAAAGTAGGAGTTGACGGTGTCATTCTTACGAAGCTGGATGGAGATGCACGAGGCGGTGCTGCTTTGTCGATCAAAGCAATTACCGGAAAACCCATTCTCTTTGTAGGTATGGGTGAGAAGCTTTCCGATCTGGAACAGTTCTATCCGGAACGTATGGCATCCCGTATTCTTGGAATGGGTGATGTCATGAGTCTGATCGAGAAGGCGCAGGCGAATCTGGACGAAGAGAAAGCCAAAGAGATGGAACAGAAGTTCCGCAAGAATTCTTTCGGATTCGACGATTATCTGGAAAGTATGAACCAGATGAAGAACATGGGCGGAATTTCCAGTGTGCTGAGTATGCTTCCGGGCATAGGCGGCCAGATGAAAGACATTGAAAGCATGGTCGATGAAAAAGATATGGCAAGAAAAGAAGCCATTATCCTTTCCATGACACCAAGAGAACGGTCTCATCCGGAGATTCTCAATCCTTCCAGAAAGGCAAGAATCGCAAAAGGAGCCGGTGTGGATGTAGCAGAAGTCAACCGGCTTGTAAAACAGTTCGAACAGGCAAAGAAAATGATGAAACAGATGCCCGGACTGATGAATGGCAAAGGTGCTAAAAGGGGAAAATTCAAACTTCCCTTTTAACATATAGAAAAAACAGGAATAACCCAGGAGGTGAAAAGAAATGGCAGTAAAAATCAGATTAAGAAGAATGGGACAGAAAAAAGCTCCTTTCTATAGAATCGTTGTTGCAGATTCCAAATCCCCAAGAGATGGTAAATTCATCGACGAAATCGGAACATACGATCCAAACCAGGATCCAAGCGTATACAAAGTAGACGAAGAAGCAGCAAAGAAATGGCTGGCAAACGGCGCTCAGCCGACAGAGGTTGTAGCTAAAATCTTCAAAGCAGCTGGTATCGAGAAATAAGATCCGGGAGGTGGCTTGTAATGAAAGAATTAGTTGAAGTAATTGCAAAGTCTCTTGTAGATTATCCGGACGAAGTAGCTGTAACTGAAACAGAAGAAGACAACGCAATCGTGGTCGAACTGAAGGTGGCACCTGCTGATATGGGAAAAGTCATCGGACGTCAGGGAAGAATTGCAAAAGCGATTCGTACCGTAGTAAAGGCTGCATCTTCCAAAAGTGACAAGAAAGTTGTCGTAGATATTTTACAATAAGAATTACAACCGGGAGCTCACACATGTGCAGCTCCTTTTTTCAATATAGACAGACCGGAGGACAGGAATATGGAAGATTTATTACAGATCGGTGTGATCACCACCACCCACGGCATCCGGGGGGAAGTGAAAGTATATCCCACGACAGATGATGTGCATCGTTTTGAAGAACTGAACAGTCTGCTCCTTGATACAGGAAGAGAATACCGGGAACTGGAGATCCAGAATGTGAAATATTTCAAACAGTATGCCATTTTGAAGTTCCGGGGCATTGACAATATCAATGACATTGAGAAATACAAAGGAAAGAGTCTCTATGTAACGAGAGAGAATGCGCAGCATCTGGATGAGGATGAGTATTATATTGCAGACCTGATCGGTATGGAACTCTATCTGGAAGACGGCAGCCGGTTCGGTACCTTGAAAGATGTCATGGAGACGGGTGCCAATGATGTGTATATCGTAACGACAGAAGAGGGAAAAGAAGTGCTGATTCCTGCCATTCATGACTGTATTCTGGATGTGGACGTAGAAGCGAACCGGATGGAAATTCATCTGCTGGATGGTCTTCTGGATTAATTGGATAGGAGGGAACGTTCGTGAATTTTCATGTGCTGACGCTGTTTCCGGAGATGGTGGAACAGGGACTCAATACAAGCATTATCGGAAGGGCAATGAAAGACAAACACATTTCCCTGCATACGGTCAATATCCGGGATTTCTCGGATAACAAACACAACCGGGTGGATGATTACCCTTATGGCGGAGGCGCCGGTATGGTCATCCAGCCGGAGCCGGTCTACCGGGCCTACGCTTCGGTGGCAGAGACTTCCCTTTCCCGGGCAGCCGGAAAAAAGCCGCGCTGTATTTACCTGACTCCGCAGGGAAAGGTATTTAACCAGACTATGGTAGAAGAATTTGCCCAGGAGGAGGAACTGATCTTTTTGTGCGGCCATTACGAGGGAATCGATGAGCGGGTACTGCAGGAAATCGTGACGGACTACGTGTCCATCGGAGATTATGTACTGACCGGCGGGGAACTTGCCTCGATGGTCATGATCGATGCCATTTCCCGGTTTGTGCCGGGAGTGCTCAGCAATGAGGAATCTGCCCAGTTTGAGTCCATGCAGGACAATCTTCTGGAATATCCGCATTATACACGACCGGAAGAATGGCACGGACAGAAGGTGCCGTCGGTACTTCTGACCGGTGATCATAATAAAATCGAGAGCTGGCGCTGGGAACGGTCTCTGGAACGGACAAGAGAGCGCAGACCGGATCTGATGGAAAAGAACCGGAAACTGACGGTGGCTTATTTCAGCCCCACAGGAGGAACCAGAAGGGCGGCAGAGATGCTGGCAGGGCTTCTGTCCCAGAATCCGCAGTATCTGGATCTGACCAGAAGAAAATTCCGGAAACAGACCCGGCGGTTTACCGACAAGGATCTGCTTCTGGCAGCTGCGCCCGTCTACGGCGGACAGCTTCCCCAGTTAAAAGAAGCCCTCTTTACCAATTTCCGGGGCAATCATACGCCATGCATTCTCATGGCCGCCTACGGAAACCGGCATTACGAGGATACCCTTGCTCAGATGCAGGATATCCTGGAAGCGCGGGGCTTCTATTGTATCGGTGCCATTGCACCGGTGATTCCACATATCTATTCGGAGAAACTCGGGGCAGGACGTCCCGACGCGGAAGACCAGAAACTGTTCCGCAGATTTGCAGTGACGATCAAGAAACGACTGGAAGAGAATTTTCAGGAGCATCTGGAACTGCCCGGCAATCCCAAGCCGGAACCGAAAGTCCTGAAGCCGGTACAGCAGTTCTTTGATCCCGACAAATGTACCGGCTGCCAAAGTTGTGTACAGAAATGTCCGGCAGCTGCCATTGACAAAGACAGCCACCGGATTCTGGAAAACCTCTGTGTACATTGCCTCCGCTGCGAACAGGCTTGTCCCACAGGGGCACGGACCAGCGATACGACTGCTGTCCGGGAGCGTCTGGAAAGCAGTAGCAGAAGAGTAGTAGAAGCGTACTGATTTTTGCAAAAAACAGCCTGATTATGAACCGGAATCCGTTTTGCGGCGTTCGGATTCGTAGTCAGGCTCTTTTTCCATGCGGTTGATCTGAAGCAGGCACATCAGGGTAATTCCCAGAAAACAACCCAGGAAAAAAGCACCGATGGTTACAAACATAAGAATCACATCCTGTCTTTATGATGATTGCATTCGAATAGTATAAGTATATGGAAGATTTAAAAAATTTATTCGAAAAGCAATTGCTTTGACTGAAGAAATATTATATCATTAGAAACAGGTAGGGAAACCTGCTTATTTTTGACAGAAGAAATACGGGGGAAGTGATATGTACAGGAAGTCACCAGGTGGATGGGTCAAGCATTTTGATTTCATATTATTTGATTTGATCTGCCTTGAAAGTTCTTATTTTTTTGCCTATCTCATCCGGCATGGGTCGGCAGATTTGTTTCGTAATATCATCTACAGGAATATGTTTATCGTCTTGTTCTTTATTCAGATTCTTGTTGTTTTCTTTTTTGAATCCTTTAAAAACATACTGAAGCGAGGATACTACAGAGAATTTCTTGTAACGGTACAGCATGTTGTGCTTGTCATATTGATTTCCTCCTTTTATCTTTTTCTTATGCAGGAAGGGAATATCTATTCCAGAGCAACCATGATTCTGACGGGGGTCATCTACTTCGTTATGACTTATATTGTCCGGATTTCCTGGAAACATTATCTCACAAGCAGAAATCTCTGGCGGAAAGGGAATCGTTCCCTTCTGGTTATCACAGTAAGACCAATGATTCATAGTGTGCTTGAAAATATCAGGAAAGATAATTATGAAGGATTTCGTATGGCAGGGCTTGTGATGTGTGATGAAGACATGGAAGGAGACACCATTGACGGCATCCCCATTGTGGCGAATATGAGTACAGTGGCCGAATATGTATGCAGAGAATGGATTGATGAAGTATTCATTGATTTGCCGGAGAATATGCCTCTTTGCGAAGAACGGATCAATCAGTTTGTGGCTATGGGTGTGACGGTTCATCTGAAACTTGCCAGGGTGACGAATATCAGAGGACAGAAACAGTTTGTCGAGCGGCTGGGAAGCTATACCGTCCTTACTACCAGCGTGAATATGATGTCTGCAAGGCAATTGTTTATCAAACGTGCCATGGATATTTGCGGAGGCTTGGTCGGGTGTATAGGAACGGGGCTGTTGGCATTGTTTATAGGACCCGCTATTTGTATCAAGTCCCCTGGAAAGATTTTTTTCTCTCAGGTGCGAGTAGGGAAAAATGGACGCAAGTTTAAACTGTATAAATTCCGGAGTATGTATCCGGATGCAGAAAAAAGAAAAAAAGAATTAATGGAACAGAATCGGGTCAGTGACGGCCGGATGTTCAAGATGGAAGCGGATCCTCGGATTATCAAGGGAATTGGCCATTTTATCCGGAAAACCTCTCTGGATGAATTTCCGCAGTTCTGGAATGTACTGAAAGGAGATATGAGTCTCGTCGGTACCCGGCCGCCCACCGTGGATGAGTGGGAAAAATACGAATTGCATCATAGAGCCAGACTTGCAATCAAACCGGGCATTACCGGTATGTGGCAGGTAAGCGGAAGAAGTGAGATTACGGACTTTGAAGAAGTAGTAAAGCTGGATACGGAATACATAGAGAACTGGAGCATTGGATTGGATCTCAGGCTGTTGCTGAAGACGGTTCTCGTGGTTTTGAAGGGCAGCGGCTCTATGTAAACCTTATATAAATAGGAAGAAAACGGGATATCGGTTACAAATATTTGTAATCGGTATCCCGTTTTTTGGGCTGCTGAAAAAGATAAAAAAAGCATTACGAAAAAAGGCAATTGGAAAGAAATGAAACTTTTTGTAATTATTTGTTGAAAAAAGGGAAAAAATGTGTATAATGTAAGAAGGAATTATTACGAAAAATTTGCTTTAGCTATAAGTAATGGAAACAGTATTATTCCTTATTGATAGATATTGGTAATTTGAAAACTCAAAATAATAACAATTATTTTGCTTTCATCAGAAAAACGGAGAGAAAGTTATGTGTGGAATTGTAGGTTTTACCGGGAAACAGCAGGCGGCCCCGATCCTTCTGGACGGGCTTTCAAAACTGGAATACAGAGGGTATGACTCTGCAGGCCTTGCCGTACGTGACGGCGAGCAGATGGCAGAGGTCGTAAAGTCCAAAGGGCGTCTGTCCAATCTGGTGGAAAAAACAGATGGCGGCAAGGCTTTGACCGGGACCTGCGGCTTGGGACATACCCGCTGGGCCACCCATGGGGAACCCAGCCAGGTCAATGCACATCCACATGTTTCCGGCAACTGCACCGGCTCCGGTTCCGGCACGGTGGAATCGGAGGTTGTGGGCGTCCATAACGGGATCATTGAAAATTATGTGGAACTGAAAGAAAAACTGCTGAAGCATGGCTACACCTTCTACAGTGAGACCGATACCGAAGTGATCGTCAAGCTGGTGGATTACTATTACAAAAAATATAAAATGGGCCCCGTGGATGCCATTGCCAAGACCATGGTACGTGTGCGCGGTTCCTATGCCTTGTGTCTGATGTTTAAAGACTATCCGGGAGAGATCTGGGTGGCGCGTAAAGACAGCCCCATGATCATCGGGATCTCCGAGGGTGAGACCTATGTGGCTTCCGATGTCCCGGCCATTTTGAAATATACAAGAAACGTTTATTATATCGGCAATCTGGAGTTTGCCCGGCTCACACCGGGAGAAGCCTGCTTCTTCAATCTGGATGGGGAAGAGATTCAGAAAGAGACCACCGAGATCAAGTGGGATTCCGAGGCGGCAGAAAAAGGCGGATTCGAGCATTTCATGATGAAAGAGATCCATGAACAGCCCGGTGCCGTACAGGATACTCTGAATTCGGTGCTCAAAGACGGAACCATCGATCTTACTTCTGTGGGAATCACGGAGGAAGAAATAAAAGCGGTCAGCCAGATCTATGTAGTTGCCTGCGGCTCTGCCTGGCATGCTGGGATGGCCTTCCAGTATGTGATGGAAGACTTGGCCGGGATTCCGGTCCGTGTGGAACTGGCATCGGAATTCCGCTACCGGAAGATGCCGCTGGATCCCCATGCACTGGTTCTTGCGATCAGCCAGTCCGGGGAGACGGCAGACACCCTGGCTGCCCTGCGGCTTGCCAAAGAAAAAGGCATCCGTACCCTTGCCATCGTCAATGTGGTAGGAAGCAGTATCGCAAGGGAAGCCGACTATGTCTTCTACACCCTTGCCGGCCCGGAGATCTCCGTGGCGACCACAAAGGCCTACAGTGCACAGCTTGCGGCAGGCTACGCATTGGCGGTACAGTTTGCCCGGATACGGGAAACGATTACAGAAGAACATTATAAAAACTATATTTCCGAACTCCAGACCCTTCCGGATAAGATCCGAAAGATCCTGGAGGATAAAGAACGGATCCAGTGGTTTGCGGCAAAATACGCCAATGCACACGATGTCTTCTTCATCGGCCGCGGCATCGATTATGCCGTAGGCCTGGAAGGAAGCCTGAAGCTGAAAGAGATCTCCTATGTGCATTCCGAAGCGTATGCAGCCGGTGAACTGAAACATGGGACGATCAGTCTGATCGAGGACGGCACTTTGGTGATCGGCCTGCTCACCCAGTCCGGATTATACGAAAAAACTATCAGCAACCTGGTGGAATGCAAATCCAGGGGCGCCTATCTGATGGGGCTGACCACCTATGGAAAGTATGAAACGGAAGACCAGGTGGATTTCACCGTATATGTGCCGAAAGTGGACGAACACTTTGTGGGAAGCCTGGCTGTGGTTCCCCTGCAGCTGTTGGGGTATTACGTGAGCGTGGCAAAGGGTCTGGATGTAGATAAGCCGAGAAATCTGGCCAAGAGCGTTACGGTGGAATAACGGGAATCTGTAAGCAAAAGAAATAGGTAAGGAAATGAAAATGAACAAAGATTTAAAGAAAAAGAAAATCGAGCACTGGAAAGTCGTGACGCTCCTGCTGATCGCCTATGACTTTCTGGCTGTGGCCGTCTCCTACTTTGCGGCTCTGTGGATCCGCTTCGACTGTCGGTTCAGCGGAATCGAGCCCCACTACCTGGAAGCCTATTACCACACGATTTTGATCTACGCCGGTTTTTGCGTGGTCGTATTCTGGTTTATGCGGCTCTATAAGAGTATCTGGCGATTTGCCAGCTATACCGAGCTCCTGCGGGTGCTCCTCGCAACCATGGTCACGGGAACGGTCCATGTTCTGGCGACCGGGTTTGGCATGCGGATGCCGGTCTCCTATTTCGTGTTCGGTATCCTGATCCAGTTCTGCCTGATTCTGGGCATCCGGTTTTCCTACCGCTTTGTCCTTCTTCTGCGGGGACGCAGAAATACGGAGGCTGCCGAAAAGAAGGTTCTGCTGATCGGTGCAGGCAGTGCGGGGCAGATGATCTACCGGGATATCAAAGGGGCCAGAGAGACAAATGAAACAGTTGCCTGCTTCATCGATGACAACCCCAATAAATGGGGACGGTATATCGACAATGTTCCCGTCTTCGGGGGAAGGGAACGGATCCTGGAAGCTGTGGATAAATTTGGGATTGAGAAGATCTATGTGGCGATCCCCAGTGCAAAGCCGGAAGACAAACGGGAGATTTTGCGGATCTGTAATGAGACTGCCTGCGAACTGATGAACCTCCCGGGCATGTACCAGTTGTATACCGGAGAAGTGTCGGTAAGCAAAATGAAGCCGGTCCAGATCGAAGACCTGCTGGGCAGGGATCCCATCAAGCCGGATATGGAAGATGTATTTGAATACATCAGCGGTAAGGTGGTACTGATCACAGGGGTTGGTTCCATTGGTTCCGAACTGGCCAGACAGATCGCATCCCATCATCCGAAACACCTGATTCTGTTTGATATCTATGAAAACAATGCTTATGACATCCAGCTGGAATTGAAGAAAAAATATCCGGAACTTAAGCTGGATACTATCATCGGTTCGGTTCGGGACAGCCGGAAGATCTTCAAAGTATTTGAAGTATACCGACCGGAGATCGTTTACCATGCGGCAGCCCATAAACACGTTCCACTCATGGAAGACAGCCCATGCGAAGCAATCAAGAATAATGCAATGGGTACCTATAAAACCGCCTATGCTGCAATGGTACATAACTGCAAACGGTTTGTTCTGATCAGTACGGACAAAGCGGTCAACCCCACCAACATCATGGGAGCTTCCAAACGCCTGTGTGAAATGATCATCCAGGCATTTGATGCAAAGATCAAAGAAGGCAAAGCCCATGAGATCCCGCAGCTGTTTACCCATGGGATGGATGAAGTTATTACGGCTCCCGAAGTAATAGAAGCATTAAAGATTACACAAACCGAATTTGTAGCCGTCCGTTTTGGGAATGTCCTGGGAAGCAATGGTTCGGTGGTTCCACTGTTCAAAAAGCAGATCGAAGCAGGCGGGCCGGTAACCGTTACCCATCCGGATATCATCCGCTATTTTATGACTATCCCGGAAGCAGTAAGCCTGGTGCTTCTCGCCGGAACCTATGCAAATGGCGGAGAGATCTTTGTCCTGGATATGGGCGAGCCGGTGAAGATCGATACCCTTGCACGGAACCTGATCCGCTTATCCGGATACACGCCGGATGTGGATATTAAACTGGAATATACGGGGCTTAGAAGTGGGGAGAAACTCTTTGAGGAAAAACTGATGGCCGAGGAAGGCTTAAAGAAGACGAAGAATGAGTTGATCCATATCGGCTGCCCGATCCCGTTTGATATCGAAGAATTCTTAGAGCAGCTGGATGCACTTCTGGAGGCTGCATATAAGAATAAAGAAGATATGCGCGAAAGAGTTCAGAAAGTTGTGCCTACCTATCATCCGGCATAACAATGCGATAGAAGTAGTACCTACATGTAGATATAGGAAGAGTGTGTAACAATATGAAAAACTGGTATATCCTGTTTGTCCAGACAGAGAAGCAGAGTCAGCTGTGCTTCCTTCTTGAGCAGGAAGGAGTTCACGCATTCCTTCCCATGATGGAATATTACCGGAGAGATAAAAAGGGATTGGCAGAAAAGCCTATGTTCCCGGGATATATCTTCGTACAGTCAGAGCTGGATCAGAAAGAGTTCGATAGCCTGCTGGATTCCATGGGGGAAAGACGGTGGGGATTCATCAGACAGTTGAAGGAAGAAGGAGGTACTGCCCTGACGGAGGAAGAGAGAGCCTTCTTCCAGTGGCTTTTGGATGATGCCGGAACAGTCCGCATGTCCTACGGATATCTGAATCCTGCAGGAAAAGCGGTCATCACCTACGGTCCATTAATCGGTTGTGAGAGACATATCCGAAAGACGGATAAGCATAACTGTTTGGTGTTGATGGATTTTGCTTTCCGGGAAGAACCGGTGAAGCTTGGGTTGACGATCCTGACTCTGAAGGAACTAAGGGAGCAGGAACTGTATACAGAAGAAACTGAGAGTAAGATTCTGAGAAATAAAGAAAAGGGTGCAGATAAAGTATCTGAAGACGAGAGAGTTATCACTGTCTTTGATGAAGAACTGCAGGAAGAAGTAGAAATCGATATAGAAGCACTGATAAGCAAAATGACGCAGTTGTAGCTGGTTTACCGCACGACCGGGGAATTTGAACATAGCGGAGCAGGGGGTCTCATTCCGGGTGGATGAGGAATGGCGAAGCTATGTCTTTTCGCGGGAGTTGTGAT
>JALFGN010000005.1 GCA_022777285.1 Blautia sp. | reverse complement strand
ACAAATTTGTACTGGCCGGTTCCTACCGGTGCCTGTGCACAGGCATCTTCTCCTGCTTCAATCTGTTTCGGGCTCATGATCAGCGTAGCCGGATGTGCCAGGTTGCTGATGAAAGCACCGAATGACTGTGATAAATAAATTGTAACGGTATAGTCATCTACCTTCTCTGCATGATCCAGAACATTGCAGAGGAATGTAGTACGTTTCAGTCCAAGGCTCTTGTCTGCCCATTTGTTTACGTTTGCAATCAGGGCATCTGCATTCCACGGAGTTCCATCGGTAAAGCTTACGCCCTCACGAAGATGAATCGTATACTCGGTTGCTTCATCGTTTGCTTCGTAGCTGGTTGCCAGCATCGGAATGATCTGCATATTCTCATCAAATCCAAACAGGCCATCCATCATCATTCGCTGTACACCACCGGAAAGTGTATCGGAAGTATCCATCGGATCCATGTTGGTAAAATCCACAGCTACCATTGCCGTAACATCAGAATCCTGGGATACCGACTCGCCTGCCGGAATCGTGATGGTATTCTCCGTATCTGCTTCCGAACCGGATGAGGTCGATGCAGCGGATGCTGTTGATGTAGCTGCTGTCGATGTGCTCTTACTTGTGTCAGAAGAACCAGTCGATCCACATGCTGTCAGTGCCAGTGCCGTTGCTGCTGCAACCAGAGCACGCATTACATGTCTTTTTTTCATTGTTGTCTCCTCCTTTTCTGCAAGTGTTGCTGTTTTCTTTGTTCTTTCTTTTCACAGATAACAGAACCATGATATAAAAAAGAGCAAAGATTCCTTACCTTTATTTTACAGCCCCTTTGCTTAATCTGTATTATAGATGTAATGCGTCACTATGTCAAATCATTCTTCCTGTTTTTTTCTTTTCTTTTTTGCATTTTTGCATTTAGGTTGTTTATTTTCGTCAAAAATGGTATAATTATCCTAATTTTTAACCCATTACCACTTTTTAGCAGGAAAAGAGGATCCTTTATGAACAGAACACAAAAGCTTGGCAACGTATTGATCATTTCTTCCCGGAAACGAATGCTTTCCGAATTTCAGTCTTATCTTCACTCTGTGCTCGGTGAATATCTCACCTTCAATACCCTTTTAAGAGAACAGGCCACAGACCCCTCTCTCTTCCGGGGATACCAGTGCGTTCTTTTTCCAACCGCCCGCGCCATGGAAACCTTTCCGCTTACCATCGACTCCTCCATTTTGCAGCTCCCATGCGACCGCGTTTTCAACCATATGTTTCTGGATAAAATCATTCAGATTCCGCCGCACGAACGTGTCTATCTGGTAAACGACGATAAATATTCCACGCTTGCTATCATTTCCCAGCTTGAGGAATGCGGCATCACACAATATGACTTTGTTCCGTTTTATCCCGGATGCAAGGATACCGAGTCTGACATTCAGTTTGCCATTACCGCCGGCGAGCCGCAGCTCGTTCCTTCCCGCATTCCGAATGTACTGGATATCGGCAACCGTATCATCGATATTTCCACTATTTTACAGCTCTGCGAATATTTCAACATTCCTCTGCAGACCGTAAACCGTGTATCGCGCAATTACGTCAATCAGATTCTTCACACCGTCAAAACCTCAGAAACCTACTATACCAATTATGTGCAGACCGAACAGCTCATGCAGGTGATCCTGTTCTCTCTTCCCGTTGGCGTCTGTCTGTTTGGCGCGGATGGCCGCATTCAGTTTATGAACGCTAAATTTGCACATGCCTTCTCTCTTCCCTCCTCCAATTTTGAAGGGCAGCCTTTTTCGGAATGTCTTCCGCCTGCCTACGCAAATACTGCTTTCGACCGCAACGGCGACTGGACCATTCTCCTTTCGGATCAGAAGACACAGATTACGTTAAGCGTTCTTTCTATGGTGTTTCCGGATACAGAGCCTGTTTTCCTTGCGTTTCTTCCCGGAGGCAGATCCACAGAGGCACCGGCAGCCAAAGAAGAAAAAACGGAAGAAAGCACTTTTTTTGCTTCCTCCCGTACATTTTCTCTTTCCCTTTCCCACGCAGATTCCGTCCAGAATCTGATGACGCAGACCAGACATCTTGCACTTTTTGATTTTCCGATTCTGATCCAGGGGGAAAGCGGTACACAGCGCCGGACACTCGCACGTGCAATTCACAATTTTTCGCGCCGCCACCATTATCCGTTTTCCGTTCTTCACTCTCCGGGAAATGATCTGACCGAAGCCTCCCTGCTCCGGCTTCTTGCTGAAACCAACCATGGCACACTCGTTCTTTCCCAGGTGGACCGCTTCCCGCTTTCCATTCAGGATCTGCTGATCAATGTTCTTACCAATGTTCATGGTAACTTCTTTTCCGCACCGGAAACCCGCCGTTTCGATGTGCGGATCATTGCTATTGCGGATGATAACCTTTACAAAAAAGTAGAAAAAGGAACCTTCCTGCGGGAACTTTTTCACC
>JALFGN010000002.1 GCA_022777285.1 Blautia sp. | reverse complement strand
TGAGAAAAAAATACCTCAGAGTAAAATAAGATTACTGACTTTGCACGGTTAGTAAAAAATCTTATTGAACAGAGAGGTATCTGAAATGAATTATAACACACAGAACGCAAAAATTGCATCTATTACGGAAAAAACTTTAATGGGCGAATTTGTACGCAAGAATTAAAACCAAAATCCTGGTCGGGAAACAGAAGTGAGCCTTTAGCAGATTTTGTGATAGATGAATCGATTCTAGCTTGTCGAAAATATGAAATCATGGAGAATGGTGATGCAGACTCTTGAAAAACCGTAATCTTCCTGATATGCGATGGCACGCCATACATATGCCACAATATTAAAAGAAAATGATATCAATTTAAAGGCCATTTCTGCATGTATGGGGCACCATGAAGTAAAAATAACAGAAGATGTCTATATCAACATAAGGGAACCGATCTATGACTGTTCAAAAGAGATTGGTTCCTTTATAGCAGAGATCATGCCTGTTGAAAAAAACATACTGGAAATTCCTATTGATCCGAACTATCTGCTTGAAGTCCTTCCTTAAAAGAGGTATAATATTGAAGATTATGTGTACTGTGTAATGCTGTATACGAATCTTCAATACCTCTTAATATCAAGCTATATTTTATTCTGTCATGCAATATAGAATGTAGCAGAAAAATGAGATGAAAAACAACTTAAAAACTGGGTTTTTTAATAGCTTTTGGTGCTATTCTGTGATATGTGTGCTTGTTCAGTGTCATGTCTTGATGAATAAATATACAGGATGATGCAGAATCGAAAAAATTGAAATTTGTTACGCAGATCCGAAAATGATCAAAAAAAGCGGATGGTCGGGGCTAAAAAAGTTCGCAGAAGCATTGAAAAAAACGACTATTTTTTAAAAGAACAATTTAGATGAAACACTCATTTGTTTTGTTTATTTTGCACAAAAATCGAAAGGAGAAATATGAGGAAACTAGCTTTAAATGATGAAATATTACTAAATATCGAGAAGCCTGCCCGCTATATCGGCAACGAGGTCAACTCGGTGATGAAGGACAAGGAAAAGGTGGATATCCGTTTCGCTATGTGCTTCCCGGATGTTTATGAAATCGGAATGTCCCATCTGGGAATCCAGATTTTATACGATATGTTTAACCGCAGGGATGATACCTGGTGTGAACGTGTCTATTCTCCATGGCCGGATCTGGACAAGATTATGCGGGAAGAGAAAATTCCGTTATTTGCACTGGAATCCCAGGATAGCATAAAAGATTTCGATTTTCTCGGAATTACGATCCAGTATGAAATGTGTTACACAAATATTCTTCAGATTCTGGATTTAAGTCAGATGCCGCTTCGGGCAAAAGACAGAGGAGAAGAATATCCGATTGTTATGGGTGGTGGCCCATGTACCTATAATCCGGAACCACTCGCAGAGTTTTTCGATATTTTTTATATCGGAGAAGGAGAAACGGTGTTTGATGAACTGTTGGATGCCTATAAAGCGTACAAAAAAGCAGGGAGAAGCAAAAAAGAATTTCTGGAACGTGCAGCGGAAATACCGGGACTTTATGTGCCGGCTTTTTATGATGTGACTTACAAGGAAGATGGAACACTGGAATCCTTTAAACCAAATAACAGTCATGCAAAAGAAAAAATTGAGAAACAGGTTGTTCTGGATTTCAACGGTGTCTGTTATCCGGAAAAGCCGGTGGTTCCTTTTATTAAGGCAACCCAGGATCGTGTAACTCTGGAGATTCAGAGAGGATGTATCCGTGGATGTCGGTTCTGCCAGGCAGGTATGATTTATCGTCCTACCCGTGAAAAAGACGTAGAATTCCTGAAAAAAACAGCACAGGCATTGTTGGAAAATACAGGACATGAAGAGATTTCTCTCAGCTCTCTCAGCTCCAGTGATTATTCCAGACTGCCGGAATTGATTGATTATCTGATTGAAGAGTGTTCGGAAAGAAATGTGAACATTTCACTGCCATCTCTTCGAATCGACGCTTTTTCACTGGATGTCATGAGTAAAGTGCAGGATATCAAAAAAAGCAGTTTGACCTTTGCACCGGAAGCAGGTACCCAGAGAATGCGAAATGTAATCAATAAGGGACTGACCCAGGAAGATATCCTGGAGGGATCCTGGAAGGCATTTCAGGGGGGATGGTCCCGGGTAAAACTGTATTTTATGCTGGGACTTCCTACCGAAACAGAAGAGGATATGAAAGGAATTGCACATCTTGCGGAAGAAGTGGCAAAGAAATATTATGAAATTCCGAAAGAGGAACGTCATGGACGCTGCCAGATTGTAGTAAGTACTTCTTTCTTTGTGCCGAAGCCGTTTACTCCTTTCCAGTGGGCAACTATGTGCAGAAAAGAGGAATATCTGGAAAAGGCCAAAATCGTAAAAGCAGAAATCCGTGCACAGCTCAATCAGAAGAGCATCAAATACAATTACCATGAGGCAGATGTGACTGTACTGGAAGGGATTCTGGCAAGAGGTGACAGAAAAATCTGTGATGTACTGGAACGTGTTTATCGAAAAGGCGCAATCTTTGATGCCTGGTCCGAATATTTTCGTTATGATCTCTGGATGGAGGCATTTGAAGAGCTGGGAATGGATCCGGAATTTTATACTTTGCGGGAGCGTTCGTTCGAAGAGCTGCTGCCATGGGATTTCATAAATGCAGGTGTGAGCAGAAAGTTCCTGGAGAAGGAATGGGAGCGCGCTATGAAAGGAGAAGTGACTCCGAATTGCCGCATGAAATGTTCCGGCTGTGGTGCAGGTACTTACAAAGGAGGTGTGTGCGTTGAAGGTTAGAGTAAAATTTGCAAAAGAAGGTGTGATGAAGTTTATCGGACATCTGGATATTATGCGTTACTTTCAGAAGGCAGTAAAGCGGGCGGGATTGGACGCTTCATTTTCAGAAGGATTCAGCCCTCATATGATCATGTCGTTTGCGGCGCCTCTTGGTGTTGGCATTACAAGTACCGGAGAATATTTTGATCTGGAACTGAAAAGTGCATCTTCTTCCAAAGAGATGGTAAAAGCATTAAACGACACTATGGCAAATGGAATGCGTGTTCTGAGCATCCGACAGGTAGAAGAGGGAAAAGCAGGAAAAGCGATGTCTCTTGTAGCTGCTGCCGATTATCTGGTTACATTTCGTGATGGAAAAGCGCCAAAAGGAGACTGGAAGCAGCGCCTTGCAGAATTTCTGAAACAACCGGAAATCAAGATTGTAAAGAAAACAAAGAAAAATGAAAAAGAAGTGGATATCCGTCCTTTTATCTATGCCATGCGATTAGAGGGAGACAGCATTTTCATGCAGCTTGCAGCCGGAAGTGTGAAAAATACAAAACCGGAACTGGTAATGGAAGCGTTTGCCGCTTATAGGGGGCATGCTTATGACAGCGGAGATTTCACGATACACAGATGTGAAATCTATGCAGATACCGGTTCCGAAGATGCCATGCATCTGGTTTCACTGGAAGACCTGGGGGACGAAATTGAGTAAGCTGATTATGACACCCATGCAGGTGCGTGGAAAAGAACGAATTGTTGCAGCTCTGGATATTGGATATAAAATCAATCATCTGGAAGTGCATAAAAAAGAGTCCGACCATATCCTGGGAAATATTTATATCGGAAAAGTGAAAAATATTGCAGAAAATATCCGTGCTGCATTTGTGGAAATTCAAGATGGCATTATGTGCTATTATTCCATGGATGAAAAAGGTACGCCGTATTTTGTGAATCAAAAAAAGAACCGGCAGCTAAAGCCTGGTGATGAACTTCTGGTACAGGTGATCCGGGAAGGAATGCGCGGAAAACTTCCCTGTGTTTCCTGTGATCTGAATCTGAGCGGCAGATATATTGTGATCACAGCAGTGCCGGAACCTCTTGGATTTTCCGGAAAATTAAAGGCAGAGGAAAAAAGACGCTTAAGAGAACTCCTGCTGCCGGTTCTTCCGGAAGATGCCGGTGTGATCGTCCGTACCAACAGCCGGGAAGCAAAGGAAGAAGAGATCCTGGAAGAATTTCAAAAACTGTATGGAGAATTACAGGAAATCCGGGAAAAAGCAAGAACACGTACCTGTTTTTCTCTTTTGCGGGAAAGCATGCCGGAATATATGCAAGTACTCCAGAATGTGTATACAAAGGAACTGGAAGAAATCATAACCGATAACCGGATACTCTATGAACAAATCCGGAAATATCTGGAATTCTATACGATCGATGAGAAAAAACTCCGTTTTTATGAAGATCCGTTGCTTCCCCTTTCTCGCCTGTATGCACTGGAAAGTGCCATAAAAGAAGCATTGTCTGAAAAAATCTGGCTGAAATCCGGTGGTTTCCTTGTGATTCAGCAGACAGAAGCCTTTGTATCCATTGATGTAAATTCCGGAAAATGTACAGGGAAAAAAGAAGTACAGGAGACCTTCCGAAAAATCAATATGGAAGCTGCAAAAGAAATTGCAAGGCAACTTCGTCTGAGAAATCTGTCCGGTATGATTCTGATTGATTTTATTAATTTAAAACATACAGAAGATAAAGAAGCATTAATGCATTTTCTGCAAAGCTGCCTGAACGAAGATCCCATACGGGGAAACGTAGTAGACATCACAAAACTGAATATAGTAGAAGTCACACGTAAAAAAATCAGAAAGTCTCTGGCAGAAGAATTGCAGGAACAAGAATAAAAGAAAGTGTCAGGTAACCGATCATTATGAAAAAGAAATCCATACTTACGACCCTCTGTTATATTGAAAAAGAGGAAAGCTATCTTATGCTCCACAGAGTATCCAAGGAAAATGATGTAAACAAAGATAAATGGATCGGAGTCGGCGGTCATTTTGAAAAGGATGAAAGTCCGGAAGATTGTCTGCTGCGGGAAGTAAAAGAAGAAACCGGTCTTACCCTTACCTCTTATCGGTTTCGCGGACTTGTTACCTTTGTATTGAAACCGGTAAACCATGTTGGGATGGAGATGACCGAATATATGTGTCTTTATACAGCAGACGGATATGAGGGAACCCTGTGTGCATGTAACGAGGGCGTTCTGGAATTGGTAGAAAAAAAGGAAGTGTTGAATCTTGACTTGTGGGAAGGAGATAAAATATTCCTGCATCTTCTGGAAGAAGAACATCCCTTTTTTTCATTGAAACTGGTATATGAAGGGGATAATCTGAGAGAAGCCGTTTTAGATGGAAAAGAACTAAAAAAACAAAAAAATTTTTAAAACTATATTGACGAATGAAAAATATCATGCTAAGATATACCAGTATGCCGCACAAAGAGGTTTTAAGCACTGTGAAAGAGTCAGTCACCGTAATTTGGCGAGTAATGATAATAGGAGGTGCCATATGTACGCAATTATTGCAACAGGTGGTAAACAGTACAAAGTAGCCGAAGGCGATGTTATCAGAGTAGAAAAACTTGGAGCAGAAGCTGGAGATACTGTTACATTTGACCAGGTTCTTGCTGTAAGCAATGATGGTTTAAAAGTAGGTGAAGATGTTGCGAACGCATCTGTAACTGCATCTGTAGTTGGAAACGGTAAAGCAAAAAAAGTTATCGTTTACAAATATAAGAGAAAAACCGGTTACCACAAGAAAAACGGTCACAGACAGCAGTTTACCGAAGTTAAAATTGAAAAGATCAACGCTTAATCATGACAAAAGTAACCTTTTATCAGGATTGTGACGGTGAAATCCTTGGATTTGATGCGTGGGGACATGCAGGATATGCAGACGCAGGAGAAGATATTGTCTGTGCTGCCGTATCTGTTCTTGTTTTGAATACCGTGAATTCCATCGAGGCATTTACAGAAGATCCGTTTCAGACGGATGTAGATGAAGAAGAAGGAAGAATCACATTGAAATTCCAGCAGAAACCTTCCAGGGATGCAGCGTTGTTAATGAAGTCTCTCATTCTCGGACTTCAGGGAATGGAAGAGGAAGAAGAAAATATGCAATATATTGATGTAATATTCGAGGAGGTGTAATGACATGTTAAGAATGAACCTTCAGTTTTTCGCTCATAAAAAAGGTGTTGGTTCTACTAAGAACGGTAGAGATTCCGAATCCAAAAGACTGGGCGCAAAAAGAGCAGACGGACAGTTTGTAAAAGCTGGAAACATCCTTTACAGACAGCGCGGTACGAAAATTCATCCAGGTGTGAATGTAGGACGCGGCGGCGACGATACATTATTTGCATTAACAGATGGTATTGTTCGTTTCGAAAGAAAAGGCAGAGACAAAAAACAGGTTTCTGTTGTACCAGTAACAGCAGAGTAAGTTTTAAAGGGAGGCTTCAAATCGTTCAGGTTTGAAGCCGCTTTTTGTATAAAGATGTGAATCGTAACAGAAAGAAAGATAGAGGTTATTATGTTTGCAGACAGAGCAAAGATTGTGATTCGCTCCGGAAAGGGCGGAGATGGTCATGTGAGTTTCCGAAGAGAACTTTATGTACCCAATGGCGGTCCGGACGGTGGAGACGGAGGCCGTGGAGGTGATGTGATCTTTGAAGTGGATAAAGGGTTGAATGCACTCACAGACTACCGGCACAAAAGAAAATATGCTGCTGAAAATGGACAGGAAGGCGGAAAAAAGCGCTGTCATGGAGCAGACGGAAAAGACATTGTGCTGAAAGTTCCGGAAGGAACAGTCATTAAAGAAGCAACGACCGGTAAAGTCATTGCAGATATGTCAGGAGAAAATAAGCGTCAGATTATTCTGAGAGGTGGAAGAGGCGGAAAAGGAAACATGCACTATGCGACAGCTACTATGCAGGTTCCCAAATACGCACAGCCGGGACAGCCGGCACAGGAGCTGGAAGTACAGCTGGAGTTAAAAGTGATTGCAGATGTAGGACTTCTTGGTTTTCCAAATGTAGGAAAGTCTACCTTCCTTTCCAGAGTCAGCAATGCAAGACCGGAAATTGCCAATTATCATTTTACGACTCTGAATCCGCATCTGGGTGTGGTAGATCTGGATGATTGCAATGGATTTGTAATTGCAGATATTCCCGGCCTGATCGAAGGTGCTTCTGAAGGTGTCGGACTGGGGCATCAGTTTCTTCGCCACATTGAAAGATGCCGTGTCCTGATTCATCTGGTAGATGCAGCATCGACCGAAGGCAGGGATCCAGTAGATGACATTTATAAGATAAATAAAGAGCTGGAAGCTTATGATCCGGTTCTTATGCAGCGTCCGCAGGTGATTGCAGCCAATAAAACCGATGTGATTTACAGCGAAGACGAAGATCCGGTAGAAAGAATCCGTCAGGAATTTGAACCGCAGGGGATGAAAGTTTTTGCGATTTCCGCAGTTTCCGGAAAAGGATTAAAGGAACTTTTGTATTACGTAAAAGGTCTTCTGGATACGATTGATAAAGAACCGGTAATCTTTGAACAGGAATTCTTCCCGGAAGATATGCTGATCACGGAAAATCTTCCTTACAGTGTATATAAGGACGAAGAAGAGGAACATCTGTATCATATGGAAGGACCGAAGATCGAAAAAATGCTTGGCTATACGAATCTGGATTCCGAAAAAGGTTTTGCATTCTTCCAGAAATTCCTGAAAGACAGTGGAATTCTTGCGGATCTGGAAAAAGCAGGAATTGAAGAAGGCGATACGGTTCGTATGTATGGATTTGATTTTGATTATTATAAATAAGGAGTAACCATGACAAGTAAACAGAGAGCATATTTAAAAAGTCTGGCTATGACAATGGATCCGATTCTTCAGATTGGAAAAGCCAGTCTTACACCGGAGAACACTGCTTCTGTAGAAGAGGCTCTGGAAGCAAGAGAACTGATAAAGATCAATGTGCTTCAGAATTGTATGGATGATCCACGGGAAATTGCACAGGTATTGGCAGAACGTACCCGTTCACAAGTGGTTCAGGTCATTGGAAAGAAAATTGTTCTTTATAAAGAAGGAAAAAAAGAAAAGAAGAAAATTGTTCTTCCAAAATAAACAGGAGACAGGTGTAGATGTGTACAAAAAGAAAACGAGTAGGAATTATGGGGGGAACCTTTGATCCGGTTCATATCGGACATCTCATATTGGGAGAAACTGCCTATGAGCAGTTTGAGCTGGATGAAGTGCTGTTTATGCCGGCAGGAAATCCACCGCATAAAAAAAATCGTGCGCATAGAGCCACCAATGAGCAGAGATGCGAAATGGTCCGCAGAGCAATTGCGACGAATCCTCATTTTTCCATCTCACTGGAAGAAATGAATGAGGATAGTTACACCTATACTTACAGAACCCTGGAACGTTTACAGAAGGAACATCCGGATACGGATTATTATTTTATACTTGGGGCAGATTCTTTGTTTGATTTTGAAAAATGGAGAGAACCGGAGCGAATCTGTAAAGCATGCACGATCGTGGTTGCCACCAGAAATCATACCAGTGACAGGAAACTGGATGAGATGATTGAATTTCTGGAAGAAAAGTATAAGGGAAGCTTTCGAAAACTGAACTCTCTTAATATTGACATTTCTTCTGCAATGCTTCGTTCCTGGATTGCTGCCAAGAGAACCATACGTTATTATTTACCGGATCCGGTAATTGCGTATATCAGAGAAAATAATATGTACAAGGATTGTGATGAAGATGCGATATGATTTAAATGCATTCGCAAAAAAGTTAAAAAAACATCAGGATAAATACCGGTTTCAACATACACAAGGTGTCCGTTACACCGCAGCTGCACTTGCCATGGCACATGGATATGATCTGGAAAAAGCAGAAACAGCCGGACTTCTTCATGACTGTGCGAAGTGCATTCCAAATGATAAAAAACTGAAAATCTGTTCCAAAAACCAGATTGCAGTTTCAGAAATTGAATATTCGGCACCTTTTTTGCTTCATGCAAAGGTAGGGGTTTATGTTGCCAGAGAGAAATACAAAGTGGAGGATCCGGAGATTCTTTCTGCAATCCGGTGGCATACAACAGGAAAACCGGATATGAGTATACTGGATAAAATCATTTACCTTGCTGATTATATTGAACCGGGAAGAAATAAAGCACCAAATCTGAATACTGTCAGAGCACTTGCTTTTCGTGATCTGGATGAATGTATGTATCAGGTATTAAAAGATACCCTTGCATACCTTGGAAATAACCCGAAAACTCTGGATTCAGCGACAAAAGATGCATTTGATTTTTATGAGAAGCTGCATAAAGAAAGGAGATACGAGAATCGATGAACAGTAAAGAACTTGCACGTATGGCCTGCGAAGCATTGGAAGACAAGAAGGCTCTTGATGTAAAGATTATTGATATTGAACAGGTATCTACGCTTGCAGATTATTTTATTATCGCAAGCGGAACAAACCGGAATCAGGTTCAGGCAATGGCTGACAATGTAGAAGAGGTGCTTGGAAGAGCCGGATATGAACCAAAACAGATTGAAGGTTATCAGACTGGAAACTGGATTCTCATGGATTACAGAGACATCGTCATTCATGTTTTTGATGAGGAAAATCGTCTGTTCTATGATCTGGAAAGAATCTGGAGAGATGGATCCGTAATTGAGAGAGAAGAACTGAATAAATAAAATGAAACACAGCCCTGTCTTACAGCAAAACAATCGCTGCAAAACAGGGCTGCTTTTTGTTATTTCATAAAACGAAAGACACCAATGACTTTGCCGAGAATCTGAAAGGACTGTTTTTCCGGATGGACGATAATTGGTTCCAGATAATCATTCTCCGGCTGCAGACGTATCAAATCATCTTCTTTATAGAAGGTTTTCACAGTTGCGGAGTCCTCTACAAGAGCAACGATCTTTTCTCCGTTATTTGCTGTTTCCTGCTGCTCGACAACGACATAATCTCCGTCAAAGATTCCGGCATTGATCATGCTTTCCCCATGGACAACAAGCATAAATGCCTGATTTTTCGGCATGAATTCAGCCGGGATAGGGAAGTATCCGTCAATATTTTCGACTGCCAGAAGCGGTTCGCCGGCAGCAACTTTTCCGATGATCGGTACATTCACCGTTTCTCTTCGCACAAGGTTGAAGTTATCATCTACAATTTCAATTGCACGAGGTTTGGTGGGGTCACGGCGGATATAACCATTTTTTTCCAGAGTTTCCAGATGTGCATGGACCGAAGAAGTCGATTTCAGATTCACTGCCTCACAGATTTCACGAACAGAAGGAGGAAATCCTCTGTTTAAGATTTCGTTTTTCATATATTCTAATATTTCCGATTGTTTCTTGCTGATCTTTCCATATGCCATATACGATCCTCCGCTTCCTTTTCTTATTCTTACATAAGTTTCATTTTTATCATACCATATCACAGAAAAGAATGCAAACAGATATTCGGAATATTTGTTCGACACCGATTGATAAACCGTTTGAAAGGGACAAGTACGAGTAACTTGTTTTTTGTTTGACTTTGTTTTTGCGTTTGCTATACTGATAGATAGAAAAACAAATGTGGAAAAGGAGAGCGAACATGCAAACGATTGACTGGAGCAATTATCTTCAGAAGCCATATCTGTGTTCCTGTGGAAGAATACATGGATGTGACATTGAAGAAATCATCATAGAGGAAGGTGCAGCCAAAAAACTTCCTGAAATTCTTGGCAGACACAATTACCGGCATCTCTGTGTGGTATGTGATAAACATACATGGGAGATTGCAGCGCATGCGATCTGCAAGGATCTGGAAGAAGAAGGCTATACTTATCATCTGGTAAAATATGAGGAAGAAGAGCTGATTCCGGATGAAAAGGCAGTGTTTCAGCTGCTTGCCGGTGTGCCAGAGGCCTGTGATCTGATCATCGGAGTCGGATCCGGAACCATCAATGATCTGTGCAGATATGTAAGCTTTAAATTGAAATTGGATTATTATATTGTGGGAACTGCACCTTCCATGGACGGATATGCGTCCAATGTTTCTCCTCTGATTATCAATCATGTAAAAACAACCTACGAAGCTCATACAGCGAAGGTGATTATCGGAGATTTGGATTTTATGGCCAAGGCACCCATGTCTATGATTGCTGCAGGGGTAGGAGATATTATCGGAAAATACGTATGTCTTACGGATTGGCAGCTTGCCCATATGATCAATGGGGAATATTATTGCCCGGAAGTGGCTGATTTGGTTCGAAAATCCATTCAAAAAGTAGCAGACAATGCACAGAAGGCTGCAAAACGGGACAAAGAAGCCATTGCAGCGATTATGGAAGGGTTGGTACTCAGCGGAATTGCCATGAGTTATATCGGAAATTCCAGACCTGCCTCTGGAAGTGAACATCATATGTCGCATTATTGGGAAATGATGTTTTTGCTGGCAGAGCAACCAGATCCGCTTCACGGAACAAAGGTTGGAATCAGTACCGCTGTAACCATTCGTTTCTATGAATGGCTGGACGCACTTGGAGAGGAGCTGTTTTCCAAACAAAGACCTTCTTTTGATTTTGAAATCTGGAAAAAAGAAATCGAGGAAGCATACGGGCCTGCTGCCCCGGGTGTGATCGCTCTGGAGAAAGCCATTGGAAAGAATACGGAAAGAGAAGTAGAGAGAAGAAAAACAATTCTGAAAGAAACGTATGAAGAAATAAAAAAAGTGATAAAAGAACTGCCTTCGTCCCAGGAAGTCATTGATCTACTGAAATCCATGGACGCTCCTTATACGCCAGAACAGATTGGTGTTTCAAAAGAAACGTTCAAAAAAGGAATTTTTTATGCCAAAGATTTGAGAAACCGGTTTGGACTTCTTCAGATCCTCTATGACTTTGATCTGCAGGAAACATTTACTGAACGATTCCTCCGGGAAATCTATTGAAAAGCAATGCAAAAATCTGTTATGATAAAAGAAAAACGGGAAGGAAGTATCCAAACATGAGATATTCGATTGAGAATGAATGTTTATATGTGGAAATTGATACACATGGAGCAGAACTGATGCATGTGTTTGATAAGAAAAAAGAAAGGGAAGTATTGTGGCAGGCCGAGAAACCATTCTGGAACAGGCATGCGCCGATTCTCTTCCCGAATGTAGGGAAACATTTTGAAAACTCCTACTGCCTGAATGGTAAAACTTATGCAACTTCTCAGCATGGATTTGCCAGAGATAAGGAATTTACAAAAATCCATGCCACAGAAAATGCGATTTCTTTTGAACTTCAGGACGATGAAGAGACCCTTGCAATTTTTCCGTGGAACTTTTCCCTGATTCTTACGTATACCTTGTCAAAAAACAGTCTTTCTATCGCGTATCAGGTAAAAAATAAAAGCCAGGAAACCATGTATTTTACCATTGGAGGGCATCCTGGATTTTCTGTTCCTGTTTTACCGGATACCAAAAGAAACCAGTATCATCTGCTCTTTAAAAAGGGTCCGGTTCTGCAATACAAGCTGATTTATGAAGGGTCCGGAAATGTATGCAAGGAAAAGGAATATACGCTGCCGCTGGAATCTGTGGGAACGCATTATCGCTATCCGATCACCGATGATTTGTTTGATCGGGATGCGTTGGTTTTTGATGATGGACAGATTTCCTATGCAGGGATTTCTTATCCGGATGGAACTCCATATATTGAAATGGAATGCGAAGGATTTACGCATTTTGGAATCTGGTCTATGAAGGCAGGAACAGAGAATGCACCATTTGTATGCCTGGAGCCTTGGATGGGGCGATGTGACGATTATGGATTTTCAGAAGAGATTTCGAAAAAAAGGGGAATTCTTTCACTGAAGGGGGAGAAAGAGTTTTCTGCGGGCTATACGGTAACCATTCACTGATTTTGAACCTTTTAAGCAAATGAAAGCATGGGGCGTACATGCATTCATTAAAGAAGCTCCTGAACAGAGGACGGGAAGTGAAAGATAAAAAGTAATCTGGATAGAATTGTTTCGGTAGAAGAGTTGCAGTAATTAAAAAGAGGCATAAAGCCTCTTTTTTAATTGAACGGATCGGTGTTTTCACGTAAGATTACTGCCTTGGATGCGGCTCTTCGCCGGTCATCGGTAAGACGGGCATAATGTTTTTTGGTAGTATTTACATCTGCATGGCCAAGAACATCTGCAACCAGATAAATATCACCGGTTTCCCGGTAGAGGGCAGTACCATAGGTACTGCGAAGTTTATGAGGCGTAATGGTTTTTACAGAAACAGCAGAGCAGTATTTTTTTACCATTTTTTCTACTGCATCCACACTGATGCGTTTTCTCTGACCGGAAAGAAACAGGGCATCTTCATGGCCGGCAAGGGGCGTGATTCCGTTTCTGGAAAGATCCAGATAGTCTTTCAGTGCTTTTTCTACTTCCTCACCAAAATAGACAACCATTTCATTTCCGCCTTTTCGTAGAATACGAATCCCATTATTTTTAAAGTCAATATCGGAAATATTCAATCCTACACATTCAGAAACACGAACACCTGTTCCTAAAAGGAGTGTGACAATGGCAAGATCCCGATATTTTTGTTTGTTATAATGATACAATTGGACGCCGGAGAGTTGATTTCCATAATTTTCTATATGATCGAGGAGTGTGACAACTTCATCCGGATCCAGCTGAATAATCGCTTTTTCCTTGACTCTGGGCATGTCAACCATCCGGACCGGGTTGTAGGGAACCAGCTGGCGTTTGCAGAGATATTCATAAAAACTGCGCAGGCAGGACATTTTTCTGGCAATTCCGACACGGGAGTTTGTTTCCAGACGACCGTCAGCCGTTTGATAGGCTTTTAAAAATTCTTCAAATTCTTCAAAATCTACAGGCTTCAGAGAAGACAAATCGGCAAGGGAAATATCACAGATGGATTTTTCCTTAAGAGCCGGGTTGGATTCTTTTAAAAACCGGAAAAACACACGCAGATCATAGGCATAGGACAACCGCGTTTTATCAGAAGTCGTTGGTTCCTTTGCACGAAAATAATCTTTGACATAAGGTGGGAGTTCCTTTAGAAATTCCCGTAATTTCACGGTATTTTCAATTTTTTCCTGTTCACGATAAGAAATAGGCTTAGCCATATAAAACCTCCAAAATCATTAAAATTCGCGTTTCTGAGAGTAGTTTATCATAACCGGAAGAAAAAATCCATACTTTTTCGGATAAATCTGTATTTGTCCGCTAAACTAATTTGAAAGAAAAAACTGCTTTTCTTCTATTTTTTCTTTCATTTTATAGATAAATAGATAAAAAACAGTTTTTCTATGTGTTATGATCGTATCCTGTTTTTCTTACCAGTAACGTCTGTAGGCAGTCGGTTTTACATAATCAATACTGGTGATGGTAATTCCTTTTTCTTCATTCTGTGCATGAACGACCTGATCGTCACCAATGTAAATTGCTACATGACTGTATTCGCTGTAATAAAAAACAAGATCTCCAGGGGCTAATTCCGTTCTGGTAATCGGGCGTCCGTCTTCCACCTGTTCATAGGTGGTTCGTCTGATCTTGATTCCAAATTCTTTATATACGCTCTGTACAAATCCGGAACAATCCGCTCCTTCGGTAAGGCTTGTTCCGCCATATTTATAAGGATTGCCAACGAATTGTACCGCATAATTGGCAATTTCTACGCCAACTCCTTCTTCGCCTATGGAACCGATCAATTCTCCAGTGTCTTTAAAACGGAAGGTTACACCATCGATTTCATAGAGACCGGTAACCATTACGCCATCTTCCTTCAGATAATAGGACTTATCTCCCAGTTCCAGCCAGCCTGTCTGCATGGCTCCTGTAGCAGGATCCAGGTAATACCAGTTTCCGGAGAGTTTCTTCCATCCGGTGCACATTGCACCGTCTCCATTGAAATAATAGCGCTCTTCTTTGTAAGTCAGCCAACCCGTCTGCATCACGCCATCCGAATTCAGATAATACCAGTTTCCACCGGTTTTTAACCATCCTTTTTGCATCTGGAAATTATCGGCTGCAAAATAATACCAGTGTTTGTTGATTTTTTGCCATCCGGAATATAATTTTCCCGAACCACTTGTACAATAAGTTGCTCCATCCAGCTCAAACCATCCGGACTGCATGACTCCGGAATGATTCAGATAATAACTGGAATCACCAATTTTCTGAAAACCGGTCAACATGATACCTTCTGAATCCAGATAATACCGGTTTCCGGAAAGCTTGATCCAACCTGTCTGTAAAACACCGTTGGCGTCCATGTAATACCAGTTTCCATTGATTTTCTGCCATTTGGTCTGCATGACGCCATCGGAATTCAGATAATACCGGTGCTTATCGATTTTCTGGAAACCGGTAAGCATAACGCCGGAAGTATTCAAATAATACCAGTTTCCGGAAAGTTTAATCCAATCCGTCTGCATGACGCCGTTGGAATTCAGATAATACCAGTTTCCATCAATTTTTTTCCATTTGGTCTGCATGATTCCGGTATTGGGATCCAGGTAGTACCAGTGTTTTCCGAATTTTGCCCAACCATCACAGTTGATATGTCCGTCTTTGTAAATATAATACCAGTGATTCTGGTAAGAAATCCATCCATCTCCAGTAAGCATTGCACCGGAACTTTGCAGAATGTATTTCTGTCCTTTTACTGTGATGGTTCCGGTAAGCATTTTTCCGTCCGAATTCAGGTAATACCAATGTTTATTTACCTGAAGCCATCCTTTGTTATATACGGTTTTATTGGAGGTTATGTAGTACCAGTCAGAACCGTTTTGGATCCAACCGGGTGTCGTCCGTAAATCTCCATCCGGATTTATATAATACAGTGTACCATTTAGTTTCAGAATGCGGCTTTTATTATAAAGGACACCGTTTTCATCAAAATAATATTCTTTTCCATTGATGGTCTGCCAACCGGTCACTTTCTTCCCGTTTTTGTCGTAGTAATACCATACATCATTTTCTTTGACCCATCCGGTCTGTTTTTTTTCTGTAAGAAGTGTGGTTTCATCGGACCACTCCTCTTCTGCTGCTGCATATTCGGTTGTTTCTGTTTCGTTAATTTCTGCTTCTGCTGCCTCGTTTGTGACAGCATCTGTTTCGGATGCAGCTGCGTGCTCGGCATTCTCGGTAGAATCGGATATAGGAGCTTCCTGTGATTCTACCGAGAATGTTTGGTCTGTGTTATCCGGTGACATGTTTTCTCCAAGAGCATAAACACTCTGATTCATCAGCAAAGAAGCGCTCATTACCAATCCGCATGCTCTCATAATCATTGTTCTTCTTTTTCTCATAACATCCTCTTTCTTGTTATAGACCATTTGGACGTGCCAGATGATTCCATGGATTCACATAGGTGCCATCCAGCTTTACACCAAAATGCAGGTGGTAGCCGGTAGCAGAACCGGTCATTCCTACATAACCGATGACCTGTCCGGCTTGTACGGTTTCTCCGGCTTGTACTTCTGGTTTTGATATCATATGCATGTATATCGTACGGATACCGTCACCATGGTCAATTTCTACATAATTTCCTTCTCCGCCGCTTCCGTAAGTTGCAGCAATTACTTTTCCCGGTGCAACGGAAAGTATTTTTGATTCTGCAGGTGCAGCCAGATCGATTCCCTTATGATCTGTGGAACCCACACCTCCGGGACTTTCTCTTGGACCGAATTCACTGGACACATAAGTAACTGCAGGGCATGGAAAAATCCAGTGTTCAAGGGTATTGTTCCGGGTAAGTTTTGCTCCGCTTTCACTTAAATAAAAACCATCTATTTCACAGTTGGAAGCCATACTTCCATCGGCATAAAAGTAATACGCATTCTCTCCAATGGTTTGCCAACCGGTGACCATTGGGCCGGATTTTTTTAAATAATACCACTTGCCGGAAATCTTCTGCCAACCGGTTTTCATAGCACCGTCTTCTGCCGTTCCCAGATAGTACCAGTCACCGGAAAGCTTTTGCCAACCAGATTTCATGGAGCCATCATTTGCTTCACCAAAGTAATACCAGTTGCCGGATATTTTTTGCCAGCCGTATTTCATGGCACCATCGTTGGAACTTCCGAAGTAATACCAGTTGTCGGAAATCTTTTTCCAGCCGGTTTTCATAACCCCGTCCCTTGCAGTTCCAAAGTAATACCACTTATCGGAAATCTTCTGCCAACCGGTTTTCATCGCACCATCATCCGCTGTTCCAAGATAATACCATACACCGGATATTTTTTGCCAGCCGTATTTCATAGCACCGGATTTTTCGAAATAGTACCAGTGATTGCCGGATTTCTGCCATTTTTCTTCCAGCATGGCACCGGATTTATTCAGGTAATACCAGGTGTTTTTCTGTTTTAACCATCCGGTTTTCATGATTCCTGTCTCTGGCTCCAGATAGTACCATACATGTTCCACTTTCAGCCAGCCGTCACAGAAAATATGACCATCCGGATACAGGTAATACCAGTGATCCAGGTAATAAACCCATCCATCTCCACTCAGCATGGCTCCGGAGTCCTGAAGGATATACTTCTGTCCTTTTACTGTAATGGTTCCAGTAAGCATGGTTCCGTCCGTATCCAGATAATACCAGGTGTTTGTCTGTTTTAACCATCCGGTTTTCATAATCCCTGTTTCCGGATGCAGATAGTACCAGTGGGAACTCCATTTCAACCATCCTTTTTTATATAAAATTCCCTGTGGATCAAAGTAGTAAGTGTTCCCTTCGATGGTGTTCCAACCGGTCACTTTATTCCCATCCGAACCATAATAGCAGGTATTTCCATTTTCTTCAACCCATCCATGCAAAGGTTTCTTGCTTTGCAGATTCTCTTCCGAATAGATTTCTTCATTTTCCGGATCGGCTTCTTCCGATTCCGGTTCTTCCGATTCCGCATCTTCCGATTCCGCATCTTCTGATTCCGCATCTTCCAGATCCGCATCTTCCAATTTCGTACCTTCTAATTCTTCCGTATCTTCTGATGCAGTGGCTTTCCATTCTGTATCTTCTGAATCCATCTCTTCGTTTTTTCGATTCTGCTCCTGTTGGGTTTGGGAATCTTCCGTGTTAAAGATCTCCTCTGCTTGCAGGTCAGAATCGGAATCCGCTGCTGATACAAGAACCTGTTGGCTCACCAAAAGGGAAGCACTTAGCAGGACGCTGATTGCTTTCTTTTTGGTAGCTTTTTTCTTTTTCATAATAAACCCCTTTGTTATTTATTAAATGTCGTTTCATCGAGAATAATTGTAAATGGTCCTTCATTTACAAGAGAGACTTCCATGAGAGCACCGAATTTTCCAGTTTGTACAACCGGTACGGTTTCTTTTGTCTTCTGGATGATGTATTCATAAAGTGCTTCTGCCATTTCCGGTTCTCCGGCATGAAAGAAGCTGGGACGATTTCCCTTCTTACAGTCGGCATAAAGGGTGAATTGAGAAATAATCAAAACTTCTCCATTTACATCTGCCAGAGATCGGTTGGTTTTTCCGTTTTCATCCTGAAAGATACGAAGCTGTACCATTTTTTTTATATATTGGTCAGCAAGCTCTTTGGTGTCTTCCTTTCCGATGCCGACAAATACCAGAAATCCCTGACTGATTTTTCCGATACAGGTTCCTTCCACGGAGACCGATGCCTGGCTGACTTTTTGTATAACAAATTTCATAAATAAAATCCTCCTCTTCTGTCTTTACTTTTATTTTTGATTTTCTGTATCTTTTGATTTGGATTTGGCTTTTGAACGAAATTTTACCGGTTTTAAGCTAAGCGGATCCATGTAATCTGCCTGCATATAGATTTCATCTTCTACCGGAAGATGTTTTTTTTGCAGAAAATGATCTCTCAGTTGTGTTACACCGGCACAGATGACAGCCCATAAAGGAACTCCGATTACCATTCCGGTAATTCCCATAAATCCTCCAAACAGCAAAATTGCTACAATTACCATGAAACTGGAAAGGCCGGTGGATTCGCCAAGGATTTTTGGACCCAGAATATTTCCATCGAACTGCTGAAGAAGAAGGATCGAAATGAGGAAATACAGACACTGCACAGGATTCACCAGTAAAATAATAAATGCACTTGGGATTGCACCAAGATAAGGACCAAAAAATGGGATAATGTTGGTAACACCAACGATTACACTGACCAGTATCTTATAAGGAGTGCCAAGTATGGATGTGATAATGTAACACAGGATTCCGATAATTACAGAATCCAGGATTTTTCCACTGACAAAACCTGTGAAAGTTTTATTCGTAAAACGGCAGGCTTTTATAATAAAATTCGCACGTTCTGTTTCAAACAAAGCATAGAGAAACATTTTCCCTTGAGCCAGATAGTTTTCTTTGGATACCATAAGATAAATAGAAATAATCATACCGATCAGGATATTCTTTACAAAAATCAATGCACCAAATACACCAATGGTCAGATGCTGAAGAATATCACGAAGCTGTGGAAGCAGCTGCTGATTCATCCAATTTTCAATTTTAGAGGAATAGCTATTGATCAAATTGAAAACCGTAGTTTGAAGTTCTTCATTGTCTTTTAAGATCGAACTCAGCCAGTGCGTAACATTTTGTACATACCTGGGAGAGTCGTTTACAATACTGATTATACTTTCTACGATAGACGGAACAATCATGGAAAACAGAGAATAAATAACCTGTAATCCAAAAATCAGAGCGATAAATACGCAGATATAGCGGACAAGTTTTCTCTTTTTTCGATTGATTTCTATCTTCTGTCGTTTCATAACAGAAAAAAACACCTGATTTTCTAAGAAGTTAACAATGGGAGTTAAAAGATAAGCAATCACAATCCCCCATATAACCGGCATCAGAACACTAATCAGGCTTTTTATTTTTCCAAGCAGAACATCCATATGGAACAAACCAAAATAAAACAATAAGCTTGCACAGATTACTGAAAAAGCGGTAATCCCCCAATATAAATATTTTTTATCCCAACGAAATTTCATAATAGCCTCCCGTTCGCAGAAAAAATGCGCATAATGAATCGCGTACATTATAACATGAAATTTATTATTTGTGTCATATATTTGTAAAAAATATTTCTTTTTTTAAAGTTCTATGATATATTTATTTCTGCGACAGCATACGAGGTTTGTAATGGAGGTATGTAGAATGAAATTACAAAAGTTATTGAGCCTTACAAGAAAAGCGGTAGATGAATTTGGGCTGATCGAAGACGGAGATAAAATTGCAGTTGGCGTATCCGGAGGAAAGGATAGTCTTACGATGCTTTATGCCCTGCATGGACTCATGCGTTTTTATCCCCATCCTTTTACAATAGAGGTAATTACAGTAGATCTTGGACATCCTGGATTTAATTCAGAAAAAATCCGGGCATTGTGTGAACAGCTTTCTGTCCCCTTTACATTAGTTAAAACAGAGATTGCGCAGATTATCTTTGAAGAACGAAAAGAAAGCAATCCCTGCTCGCTTTGTGCAAAAATGCGAAAAGGTGCTTTAAACGAAATGGCAAAGAAATTGGGATGTAATAAAGTTGCCTATGCGCATCATAAGGATGATGTGGTGGAGACAATGCTGCTTTCTTTGATTTATGAAGGAAGATTTCATACGTTTTCTCCGAATACTTATCTGGACCGCATGGATTTGACTGTGATTCGTCCGCTCCTGTTTGTGGATGAGGCAGATGTCATCGGATTTAAAAATAAATATGGAATTGAAATAGAAAAAAGTCCTTGTCCGGTTGATGGATATACAAAACGTCAATATGCAAAAGAACTGCTTCAGAGTCTCAATCAGGAAAATCCGGGAGTAAAAGAAAGAATGTTTACAGCAATTTTGAACAGCCCTATTTCCGGATGGGATAAAAGAAAATGCGTATAATAAATGAGCCTGTAATTCAAAATTATGAGAATCACAGGCTCATTTGTTATCTTTTTAATCGTTTATTGTGAATTTCAACTGCTGCTTTTATCAGTTGTACACAGCCATCAATCCCAAGCTCTCCACTATCCAGGGACAAATTGTAGCTGGAAGCATCTCCCCACTTTTTGCTGGTATAGTAGTTGTAATAGCTTGCACGGCGTTTGTCTGTTTTCTGAATGCGGTCTTTGGCAGCAGAATCCGTCAGTTCGAATTTTCTTGCAATTCTTCGGATTCGTTTATCAAGATCTGCATGAATAAATACGCTGATGGAATCTTCAAAATCAGAAAGTGCATAATCTGCACATCTTCCTACCATGATGCAAGGTCCTTCTTTTGCGATGTTTTTGATGGTGTCAAACTGAGCAAGAAAGACTTTGTGATTAATGGGCATGTCTGCAAAAGCGGCAGAGGAATATCCGAAAGAGTAAGTATCCATGACCAGAGAATAAAGAAAACTGTTTGTTGGTTTTTCATCATTATTTTCAAACAGTTCCTGGCATAACCCACTGTCTTTGGCAGCGCGGTCAAGAAGTTCCTTGTCATAGCATTTAATTCCAAGCTCTTTTGCAAGACGAAGACCGATTTCTTTTCCACCGCTTCCATATTGTCTTCCGATAGTAATAACTGTATTATTCGTCATACGCAAACACTCTCCTCTCTTTTGATAATTCTGAAAGCTTTCATACAAAAATAGAATTATCTTCTTTATATTTATTATAATCTATTTTTTTGTTTCTGTATATAAAGTTTGTGAAATTTATCTTAATATTGTGAGGAGTTTTTGAAAATATTCTGGTATGGGGGCAGTGAATTCCAGATATTCTTTCGTTACCGGATGAAGAAAGCCCAGGATCATTGCATGGAGGGTTTGCCCCTCGAGATTGGGGAAAGGACATTTTTTCGGTCCATAGACCGAATCACCCAGAAGGGGGTGTCCGATACTGCTCATGTGCACACGGATCTGATGGGTACGTCCGGTTTCCAGTCGGCATTCAATATACGTATAATTTTGAAAGCGCTGCAGCACCTGATAATGAGTGACTGCAGGCTTTCCGTTTTTCGGATTCATTGCCATTTTTTTTCGATCCGTCGGATGTCTTCCAATCGGACCTTCCACCGTTCCTTCTTCTTCTTTGATACACCCGTGTACAATTGCCCGGTATCTGCGCGTAATGGTATGTTCTTTTAATTGCAGAGCCAGATCTTTGTGCGCCAGATCTGTCTTGCATACAAGGAGTGCACCTGTAGTATCTTTGTCAATTCTGTGTACGATTCCGGGACGTAAAACGCCATTGATCCCGGACAGATTCCCCCGGCAATGATACAGCAGAGCATTTACAAGGGTACCTGTATAATGTCCTGCACTGGGATGCACGACCATTCCCTTTGGTTTATCAATGACCAGCAGTTGTTCGTCTTCATAGAGAATGGATAAAGGAATCTCTTCCGGAAGAATATCCGGCTCTTTATTATCCGGGATCAATACGGAAATTTCATCTTCTTCGCACAAAAGATAACTGCTTTTTATGGATTTTCCATTTACAGTTACATTCCCGTCTTTCAATTGCTTCTGAAGAAAAGAACGGGAATAATCACATAATTCTCCTGCAAGATATTTATCAATTCGTTCCCCCATCTGTGAGGCATCTGCCTGTAAACAAATCTTTTTCATCTGTTTTTCTTGCTCCTTGCCAAAAATGCAAAATCCTCTTCGTTTTTATAAAAAAACAGTACCAGTAGGATTAAAAGGATCATAGACCCTGTGACATAAATATCTGCTACATTAAATACAGGAAAATCAATCAGAGAAAAATAAATAAAATCGACAACGTAGCCAAGGCGGACACGATCAATCAGATTTCCAATTGCACCTGCAGTGATAAAATAGCTCAGAAGGCGAAGGGGTCTATATTTTTTTTCCTGGGGCATTTTCCATAAGGCATAAAGAATAAACAATAAAATGGCAGTTGTCATGATCAGAAATAAAATCTGTCGGTTTTGAAAAACCCCGAAAGCGGCACCTCTGTTTTCCAGATAGTGGAAAGATAAGACACCGGGAATCAGAGAGAAATCCGGTTGATTTTGTAAATGGATAACCGCAAGTTGTTTGGTCCACTGATCCAGAATCGTAAGAATTCCGGAAATAAAGATCAAAGAAAGATAGGTGAACCATGGTTTCTTTTCAGATTTCATAAGAATACCTTCCGTTTCTGTAAATATAATTTTATTCATGCAAAATGGAGGAAATCGCTTCCAGAAGTTCCTCGTCGGTAACTGTTTTATCAATATAAGCACAGCCTGGTTTTTCCAGAAGAATAAATTTAATCTGTCCCTGTTCCATTTTTTTGTCGGATTTCGTTACAGACAGAATCGTTTTCGGATCCAGTCCTTCTACAGCAACCGGAAGTTGAAATGCTTTTATAAGAGAGACCGTCCAATTATAATATTCCTCTGAAATCAGACCTCTTTTCATGGAAAGGAAGGCAGCACAGACCGTACCGACAGCAACACATTGTCCGTGAAGCAAGGTGAAGTTTTTCAGTTTCTCAATTGCATGGCCAACCGTATGACCAAAATTCAGGACAGCCCGCTCTCCTTGTTCCGTAGGATCATTTTCAACTACCGTTTTTTTGATTACACAGCTTCGATAAATCATTTCTGATAAAAGATCTTCGTCCAGAGCAAGAATTCCTTCCCGATTCTGATCCAGCCATTTGGAATAAGCATCATCCCGAATGAATCCGTGTTTCAGCACCTCGCCCATTCCACAGGAAAACAGTTCCGGAGACAAAGTGTCTAATGTATGGACATTCATATAGACAAGACGTGGCTGATGAAAGGCACCAACCATATTTTTGTATTGAAGAAAATCCACACCGGTTTTTCCTCCGATACTGCTGTCTACCTGCGCAAGTAAAGTAGTTGGGATTTGAATAAAGTCGATTCCTCTCAGATAAGTGGCAGCGGTGTAACCGGTCATATCTCCTACGACACCGCCCCCGAGAGCCAGAAGCAGATCTTTTCGGTCAAAATGCTCTTTGATCAGATGTTCGTAAATGCCCTGAATCTGCTCCAGTGTTTTGTTTTCTTCTCCTGCCGGAAGAACATAGGAAGTCACCTGGGAAGCTGTCTGTTCCATCGATTTGAGGACCGCATCTAAATAAAGCGGTGCCACATGGCTGTCTGTGACAATACAGCATTTTCTGTTATTCAGACCAAGATTGGTGATTTCTTCAGCCAGAGAATTGAAATCTCTGTAAAATACAATCGGATAATAAAAATCGTCTTTTCTTTTTACCTGTAATTTTTTTTCCGTCATTTGATTTACTCCTGTCTGTAGTGATTAACAATATCTGGAAACGATTATGTGGCAGCGATTTTTCTTTGTAATCCCAGTTACCTGATCGAAGCGGAATTTTCCCTTGCCTCTTACGGATACAATATCTCCCTCTTTCAAAGTATAGCCGTTGGAAACCACATTTTTTCCATTCACAAAAACTTTTCCTCCCTCGATCAAGGGAATCATACTGCTTCTGGAAGAGGAAAAGGCCAGAGCGATCACACTGTCCAGACGGACAGAAGAAACCGTTCCTCCAATCGGCTGCAGTTTTACAGAAGGAAATTCTTCCTGCTGCAACAACAATTCCGGAACGACAGAGGTGTGCCGGATTCTGCACAATTCTTCCAGAAGGAAAGGAGCCAGTGTTTCATGGCAAAATACATAAGCTTTCTTGTCTTCTACCAGAATATCTCCGATTTTACTCCGCTCAATGCCAAGATTCAGAATCGCCCCGAGATAATCTCTGTGGGTCAGTGTTTCAGCAAACTTGGCAGCAGAAGGTTTCAGGCAGATACAGGAAAGCGGATAATCGGGCTGAAAGAAAAAAGCATCAGGGATGAATGCTGCCATCTGACGCTCTGCCAATGCATGTCCGCCATAGGTTTCTACTTTTACTCCATATTGGTGGAGAGGCAGACCATGCAACATATGCAATTCATTTAAATCCAAAAAATCAGAGAAAGTAAGAATGCCGCGATAATAGGCATTCTTACTTAACTCAATCATACGTTTTTCAAATAATTGTTCTTTATTCATACTCAAAATTAATATTCTGTCCGAATGGAAGGAACATCAAACGCTCCGTTCAGAATCTCCTGATAATCACCTGTGATATCCACAATTGCTGGTGTCAAAATGAAGATATAACTGGACACCTTCTGTAAGCTTCCGCCGATTGCATAACAGGCACCGGAGGTGAAATCAATAATTCTCTGAGCCAGTTCCATGTCAAGCCCCTCCAGGTTCAAAATGACAGTACAGTTGTCAATCAAGGTATCTGCAATTTCACGGGTATCTTCCATGGTAGTTGGTTTGATCACGCATACTTCCATTGTGGCAGAAGCAGATTTTTTGGCATTGCGGATGGGTGTGACTTTGGAAGAGGCAGATGTAGTCTTTGCAGTCTTTGCTGTTTTTACGGTTTTGGATGTTTTGGTAGAGCCAGCTTTTGGTGCAGATTGTTTTTCTGATTTTTTTGTACTTCTGCGTTCCGGTTCGTAGTCATCCTCATCCTCCTCTTCTTCTAATTTCTTGAAAAAACGTCTTTTGGGTTTTTCATCATCGAAATCATCATTAAAGTCATCATCCAGAAACTCATCATCATCAAAATCATCATTTACTTTCATTGCATCTAAAAACTTATCTAAAACACTCATGATAAAATCTCCAATCTTATTTGCTATAGTCTCTTTCTCCGAAGATTCCGGTACCTACCCGTACCATAGTAGCACCTTCTTCAATTGCGACTTCATAGTCACCTGTCATGCCCATACTGAGCACATTCATAGTAACATTATTAAATTTTTTCTCCTGGATGTCAACACTTAAATTTCTTAAATTTCTAAAAATTTCTCTGTTTTCCTCCGCATTTTCAACAAAAGGTGCGATGGTCATAAGACCTTTTACCTGAATATTCGACAAATGTGAAATTTTCTCAATGAGCTCTTCCGTATCGTTTGGAGCAACACCAAACTTGCTTTCTTCTCCTGCTACGTTCACTTCAATCAGAATGGAAGCAGTGACATTTTTTTTCACAGCTTCCTGGCTGATTGTCTCTGCAAGCCGCAGAGAATCTACGGAGTGAATCAGGCAGGCCTTATCAATGATGTATTTTACTTTATTTCGCTGAAGATGACCAATCATATGCCAATGAAGATCGGAAGAAAGTATTTCTGATTTGGAAGTCAGTTCCTGTACTTTGTTTTCTCCAAAGTCAACTACATGCAATGGAAGCAGTTCTTCGATCATGGAAACAGGTTTTGTTTTGCTTACTGCGATCAGAGTAACCTCCTCTCTTTTTCTTCCTGCTCTTTCACAGGCTTTTCTGACTTTTTCATCTACGATTCTGTAATTTTCAATAACACTCATTTTATCCTCTCCTACTTTCCTGTCAGTATATCTTCTTCCTGTACAGATTCACCTTCCAGTACAATCTGGTCAAATTCACTGAGTCCATATAGGGTATCTTTTTTTACCAGGCAGAATTCTTCGTTTGACTGCAGGGTATCAATACGGCGAAATACCGCGTAGCCTTTATTCATACAATAAACGCCGTCCAGATAATCAATTTCTCCAACGGTAAAGGTTTCAGAAGAATCCGGTTTGCACAAAACATCGCCTTTCTGTAAAGTTTCTTTATCTACATAACAGTAGGGAGTTTTCACCGGTACGGTTTCCTCCTCCTCTTCTTCTGCATCATTTTTATAAATGGTAGCAGCTACAAATTCGGTAGAACCATCCTTCTCATCTGTGATAACTTGTTTTAGAAATCCCTTCTCGTTATTATTCCCGCCATATGTGAGATAAGAAGAAGGAATCAGATAGAACGCTTTTGTAACAATGGAGCTGGTTGGAATCTTCAGCCCGATTGTAGTATTGATTACAAGTTCCACATTAAGAAAACGACTGGATGCATAGCGGATCATACCATTTTTTAAATCGATCTTTGCAATTTTTTGCCCATCGATCTCAACAATGCTTAATTGTCCATTCTGGGATTTTCCATCGCTTTGGAATTTCACCTGAATGTAACTTCTTCCGGACAGACGGGAAGCAATTCGATCGGAAATGGGAACCATAAGCGTCCAGTTATCACTGGTAATCAGTTTGTAAACGCAGGTGCCGGATGTGATTTCTTTCGTTGTAATCAGATCCTTTTTTTGATAGGATTTCTGATTAAAATCTTCCAAAGAAAGGTTTTCCGTTGTTTTATCTTCATAGCCGTCGGTATAATAAGCTACAAGACCGGAAGAAGGGGCGGTGCAGATCGTCTGATTTCCAAGTGCAATCGAATGACTTCCTTTTACCGCAGGAAGGCCGTTTTCATCATACTGTGCTTCTTCTTCCGATGATTCGTTTTCAAATTTTTCCGCAGGTGCAGAAGTAAGGTTATTTTCTGCAATCATAAGTCCTTCCAGTTGATATTTAAAGCTGTAAGTATCATAAAAATCAGAACTGTCAAAGGAATTGGAAAATTCAGCCGTTTTCTTTTGAATCTTTTTTAACTGATCTGTGCTCAGCGGGATTTCAGCTGTTTGAAGCTTACTGTCACCAATTGCATAAACATTGCCATTTTTGCGGACTTTCATACTATCGGGGGCCAGGTAACGAATATAACCGGTTTGATCGGAAGTGACAATTTCTTCACTGCGTATAGCCAATGCCGTACAGACCGGATTTTTCGCTAATGTACCGGAGGTAACCTGATAGGAAGTTACGTGAGAAGAAGTTACGTAAAGAAATACCGTAATCAGCATGTACAGAAATAATGCACTGAATATTATAGTAGCGATATTCACCGTAATCACTTTTTTTATTGCAAGAAAAATCTTTTTTAAGAAAAACAATGGGCGATCTCCTTTCATACGCATTTCATTTTATCATTTTCGGCTTTTAAGTACAATAGGAAATTTTTCCGTATAAAAAGAATCATATCTGTAAAAAATAGAAAAAGACAAAGGAGGCAAAGATATGAAATCAAATGGTTTGGACTATACGGCATTGGTGATTACTGTGATCGGCGCATTGAACTGGGGGTTAATCGGTTTGTTCCGGTTTAATCTGGTCAGTTTTCTGTTCGGAGATATGTCATGGATTTCCCGCATTGTATATATTCTGGTTGGAATCTGTGGACTTTATCTTTTGAGTCTGTTTGGAAGAATCCGGACGATGGGTGAAGACTAAAAAAGGCCGCTGCACATTTTGTGATCCGTATCATGTGCAGCGGCCTGGCTTTTTCTTTGTATTTTATAACGATGTTTCGATCATACCTTTTACTTCTTCAGGAAGATCACTTTCATTTTTGGAAAGACTGATGATAAAAGATAAACCAAAATGTTTGCCAAGTTTCTCCAGTTCCAGAAGTACTTCAGCAATTTTTTCTTCCTCTTCTTCCAGTTTTGAAATTCTTAAAAAGCTGTCAAGATACAACTGTTCCAAATCATTATCCTGAGAGAGAATTCCACGGATAAAACCTACAAACTCATGACAGTTCTGAATTTCATATTCAGTAACATTGATAAGACGTATTTTATTATTCAGTTCATACATATGTTTTGTACTTTTATCCAGATATGCAACTGAACCATTTGCAGCTTTTACACCTGCATTTGCCTTATCAAGAAGTACTTTTGTTTTTCCTTTACCTTTTTCCCCTACTATTAACTGAACCATCGCATTTTCCTCCTTAGCCGCACGTAATATGTATTTTTACTAAAAACGTGGTTATCTTGGAATTAATTATAGTGCATTTCGTTTAGGAATACAACAACAAAATGAAAAAAATGTGAAAAAATTTAACAAACATTTAAGAACGGTTCATGCTTTCAAGCAGCTGATTCATTCTTTCGTACAGAATCGGCTTATTCTCTGCATTGAGAACAATTGAGACAAACGGTTCTCCGTAATTGTTCTGGACCATCAATGCAAGACAGGCGCCGGCTTTGGCTGTGGTTCCTGTTTTTCCTCCGAGAATCGTGACACCTTTTGGCGGACTGGATTCACCAGTCAGGTACTGATCGGTTGCATCCAGCCATTTCTGGCGCTCGGTACCATCGGAAGATACATAAGTGATGACACAGTTGGATAATTGTGTAATATCTGTAAATTCCTGATGTTTCATGGCTTCATTTAACATCAGATAAATGTCATATACAGTCGTATAGTGATCTTCGTTATGAAGACCGTGTGGATTTACAAAATGGCTGCCTGTCATTCCAAGACGTTGTGCTTCTTCGTTCATCATCTGAACAAAGGTATCCACGCTGCCGCCGCCTACTGTTCTGGCAATTGCCATTGCAGCATCATTCGCGGAATACACAAGAAGCGCATGAAAAAGCTGATCCATGGTAATCTGATCTCCGGCAGCCAGTCCACATACTTGCGAATCTGCCTCCAGCGTCACATCCTCGGCTGCAATGGTAACCGTCTGTTCCATATCTGCATGTTCCATAGCTACCAGAGCAGTCATGATTTTTGTGATACTGGCAGGATAAGATTTTTCATAGAGAGATTTGGAGAACAGCAGCTTTTTATTCTGAATATCAAAAAGTGCTGCTCTTTCATCCCCTTGTGCTTCTATTCCATCCATAGGGGTATCCCCTGCACCCACACATAAGTCGGCAGCCAAGCCCTCAGCGACCAGTGTATTTTCTCCAGTCGTCTGTCCGAATACTTCGACGGATAAACGAAAAGGAGTTGGCATATAGGCAGTTTTATGATTTTTCAAAAGAACCAGTCCAAGAATTCCGGAAAGGAAAAGGATGATGAGAAAGATACTCAAAAACAGGGTTTTCCGTATCTTTTTTCTGTGCAGTTCTTTTTTTGAAAGTTTTTTCTTTTTTGTCGGGTTGGTATTATTTGTACATTTCACGCCAGTCTAACTCTCCTCTGTCCAGAGATTTGATCATCATCTCTGCTGTGGCAAGATTGGTTGCCAGTGGAATATTATGGGTATCGCACAGATGAAAAATCCGTTTTACATCCGGATCGTGTTTCTGAGGAGCCAATGGTTCCCGAAGATAAATAATCAAATCCATCTGATTTTGTTCAATCAGGGCACCCATCTGCAGTTCTCCTCCAAGATGGCCTGACAGAAATTTATGAACCGTCAGATTGGTTGCCTCTTCAATCAGTCTCCCTGTTGTGCCGGTGGCATAAAGCGTATTTTGGGAAAGGATGTTTCTGTATGCGATGCAGAAATTCTGCATCAGTTTTTTCTTGGAATTGTGAGCAATAAGTCCGATATTCACGATTTTTTAACCTCCCTGTAATTTCTGTTTTTCTGTAAACCAATGTTCAAAACCAGACCCATCCCAATATACAGACTAATCATAGAAGAAAGTCCGTGACTTACGAAAGGAAGGGGCGTTCCTGTATTCGGGGCAATCCCTGTTGCAACACAGATATTAATAAATCCCTGGACAGCAATAATGGAAGCGATTCCGGTACAGATCAGTTTCCCGGAAAGATCTTTCGCCTGCCAGCCGGTTTTGATACATTCATAAATAATCATAAAAAGTACTGCAAGAATCGAGGCACTTCCCAGAAAACCAAGCTCTTCCCCTGCTACGGAAAAGATAAAGTCTGTTTGACTTTCTGCAACAAAGTTCCCCTTGTTTGCAGAAGCTACTTCATTGTTGTTCAGTCCTTTTCCCGTCAGTTTTCCGGAACCGATTGCCATAACCGAATTGTTCTGCTGAATGACATCATCGGAATATTCCTCTTCGTCCGAATGAAGGAACGTCATAATTCGATCTCTCTGATAATCTTTGATCAGTTTTTGATCCGGCTGTATTACAATAAAAAGAAAAACAATAATCAAAGGTATGATAATCAGCAGAGTACCGCCTATGATCTTATAACTGAGTCCTGCAATATAAAGTAATATACAGACAAGTATAGCAACTGTTATGGTATTTTTCAAGTCTGGCTGTCCGAAAATCAGGACCAGTGGGATTACTGCAAGCACAATAGTCTGACACAAAGTCCGGAACGTATTCAGATCTTCTTCGTGTTCCATCAAAAACCGTGAAAAAAACAGGATAATGATAATTTTTGAAAGTTCTGTAGGCTGGAAGCCGAAGCCTCCGATTTTCAGCCAGCGGGAAGCTCCATTGGATTCGGAACCGAAAATCCATACGGACAGGAGCAGCAATACATTAAAAATATACATAATCCAATAGAAGTTCAAAATCCAGCTGAAATCCATCAAAGAAACAATTACCATCAGAGTCAGTCCGAGGATCATTCCTGCAAATTGTTTGTTTTGCAGCGTGGGTTCCGCACTTCCTACAAGAAGAACGCCTGTAAATGTGAGAACGATCAGAAAAACTACCAATTTAAAATTATAATCGCGTAATTTATATTGTCTTATCATGAAAACACCTTAATTCTATATGTCCTTTTCTGTTTTATCAAAATCCTGGGTATGATTTGTGTAGATCCGTTTTTAAAGGCATCTTGATCAGAAATGTGGTGGATTCTTTCAGATATCGAATTTCCACCTGACGTTCTGCAACTGCAAAATATTTTCCTGCTGCAAGAACCAGATCATTCTGAAGCATGGTCATCATTTGTGGAGAACAATCCATCCTCTCTGCTACAAGAAGAAGCTTTAACCGGTCTTTTGCTACAAGACCGGAAGGTTTATTCCTGAAATGAAGCAACGCACGCATCCTCCTTTAATGATTATTTTCGGAACATACCGGATAATCGCTTCCACATTCCTTTTTTGACCTGAAAATCCAGAAGGGGGATCTCCTCTCCTGTAATTCTTCGGCAGATATTGGAAAACGCCTGTCCGGAAAGAGAATCCTGTCCACAAAGCGGTTCTCCCTGATTCGTTGCAATGACAACGGCTTCGTCATCCGGAACGGCACCAATCAGGTCAACAGCCAAAATCTCTGTCACATCTTCTACAGACATCATTTCTCCGCGCCGGATCATATCCATACGTAAACGATTGATGAGAAGATGGATCTCCGGCATTTCATTTGCCTGCAGCAGACCGATGATACGGTCTGCGTCCCGGATTGCGGAAACTTCAGGGGTGGTAACTACGATTGCGCGGTTGGCTCCGGCAATGGCATTTTTGAATCCCTGCTCGATTCCTGCCGGACAATCCAGGAGAATATAATCAAATTCTTCCGAAAGATCCCGGGTCAATTTGATCATCTGCTCCGGTGTGACCGCTGTTTTGTCTTTTGTCTGAGCAGAAGGAAGCAAAAACAGATTTTCACACCGTTTATCCCGGATCAGCCCCTGTTTCATACGACAGGTTCCTTCTATCACATCGATCAGATTATAAATGATTCGGTTCTCCAGTCCCAGTACAACATCCAGGTTGCGCAAACCGATATCGGTATCAACCACGACCACTTTTTTATTCAGTTTTGCAAGACCTAAACCAAGATTTGCGGTTACAGTCGTTTTTCCTACTCCGCCTTTTCCGGAAGTGATTACAATAATTTCACTCATTTTTCATCCTCCAAATATGATTTTAATCTGTCTGAGCAGTACTTACTTCAGAGGCAGCCGTTCCGGTTACCAGCTGAGATTTATCTGCAAGCTCATATTTGTATTTAATGACATCTTTTGCAACGGCTGCCGCATTACCGGAACTATAACCATTTGCGATACGGACTGCGATTGCAATTTCCGGACTGTCCGAAGGGGCATATCCCACAAACAGACCGTGGCTTGGATGTCCGGTGTTTTCTGCAGTACCTGTTTTTCCGGAAACAGGGAAATCAAGATCAGAAAAAGCTTCATTGTTCTGTACCACTTCACGCATACCTGCCTGAACGATATCCCATTCATAGTCCGGAATATCCATGGTGTTGATTACTTCCGATGTGAAGTCATTGAGGACATTTCCTTTGGAATCGGTTACTTTGTCAAGAAGAGACAGAGAATAACTGGTTCCTCTGTTGGCGATTGTAGTGACATAACGGGCAAGCTGTGCAGTCGTATAGTTGTGTGTACCCTGTCCGATGGCAGACCGGATCACGTCCTCATTGGAAATTTCCGGCTGTGCTTCCGAAAGTTCCAGTCCGGATTTTTCATCCAGCTGAAACAGTTTTGCATATTTTTGCAATTTGCTAAGTCCAAGAGAGTCTGAGAAGTTATTTTTTTCATCTCTGGCCATATCGTAAGCAACATTATAAAAGAAAATGTTACAGGATTCTTTGATTGCAGACTGTACACCTAACACACCATGACCGGAAAGATTCCAACAATGCGGCGATGGCTGGATCAGATTAAAAGCACCGGTACAGTTGATATAATAATCGTCGTTTATGATTCCTTCCTGCATACCGGCAATGACTGTTACAATCTTAAAAGTAGAACCCGGAGCTGTTTTTTGCTGTGTGGCTTTGTTGTAAAAGGGCCGGGATAAATCCGAAGATAATTTTGAGTAATAGGCAGTATCCATCTGGTTTGCCAGACGATTGTTGTCATATCCCGGATAAGTGACGCAGGCCAGTGTTTCGCCAGTATTGACATCTGTGATCACAAGAGAGCCGGAACAGGGATCAAGGGCCAGCTGAGACGGCTTGATTTCCAGATTGTTGATCTTTTCCAACACAAAATCATAGGCTGTTTTCTGACCCGAAGCCAATGCAGAATAAGTAGCCTCATCTTCCGCAAGAATTCCCTGGTCATACAGAATCAGACAAAGCTGTGTTCCGGATATGATATCACTATGGAGCATATATTTGTACATGATTTTCGAAAATCCAACATCGGAAGAAAGGGATTCTGTAAGATATTCGGAAAGTGCATTATAAACTTCTGCA